>NZ_JBHUWC010000091.1:0-15948 GCF_042670225.1 Isoptericola sp. NPDC057191
CCGGGTCTGCCAGAAGGCGTCGTGCCTTGAGCCCTAGCTCCGGCCGATGCCTGCCCGGGCGACGCTGAACCCCTTGCCCGTGGGGTCGTGCGTGCAGGTCACGCCCGTCTGCTCGCTCGTGCAGGTGAAGTCACCCTCGGTGACGGAGTCGCCGTAGTCGAGGACGTCGGCGCCACCCTTGGCCTTCTTCGGCTGCTCGTTCTTCGGCACGCACGGCAGGGCGACCTTCCCGGTGTCGTCGACCGACACCACGTAGCCCGTGGTCCCGTCGCAGCCGTCGACGGGTGCGGGCTGCTGGTCCAGCTGCGCGATGCCGCACGAGGCGCCGTCGGCGTAGATGCTGCAGGAGATGTTCTTCGACGGGGTGGCGAAGTGCGCCAGCGGATCGCCCTGCATGGGCGTGTCCTGCGACGCCGACACCGACGGGCTCGGCGTGGAGACCGCGTCGGCGTCCGCCGCGGGCGCGTTCGGCGACGACGACGTCAGGATCTGGGCGGCGAACACCACCGCCACCACGATGAGGACGACGTCGACCGCGATGAACGCGATCCAGCCCGCGGAGAGCCGCCGGCGGCGCGGCGGTTCCGGAGGCGGGGGGACCGGGGCGCCGGTGGCGGCGTACGCCCCGCCCTGTGCCGACGGCACCGGAGCAGGAGCCGGAGCAGGCTGCGCGTAGACCGGCTGCTGCACCTGGGTCGCCGCGACGGACACCGCCGGGGGCGCCGCCTGCGCAGCGGGATATCCCGCCTGGTGCGTGGAGGCCGGCTGGCTCGCGTAGGACGGCGGGTACCCCGGCTGCTGCCCGTACCCGGACGCCGGCGGGATCTGCTGCGTCGGCTGGTACGCCGGCGCCCGGCTCGCCGTCTGGCCGGGGACCTGGCCCGGCATCTGACCCGGCATCTGGCCCGACGCCGGGTACGCACCCGGCCGCGGCGCCGCGTCCGGCGGCGGGGGCACCGGAGCGTGCGCGGTCGCATGGCCGGTCGCATGGCCGGTCGCATGGCCGGTCCCGTTGCCGGTCGCTGCTGCCAGGTTCGGCGCGGTGACCTGCTGCAGCGGCACCCCGATCGTCGGGTCGCCCACGGACGGGCTCTGGTACGCGGACGCGACGCGGCGCACGCCGGCGGCCGGCGGCACGCTCGGCGGCCTGCCGTCGGGCCCCGGCGGGGGCGGCGGTACGGTGCCGGACATCTGGACTCCCTCCAGTGACTCCTCGGGCGTCGTCGAGCGGTGTGCCGGGCACCCTCGCCGCGACGACGCACCGGGCAGGATGTCACGATCCGGTCTCGGCGGTCGAACCCGCTCCCGCAGCCCGCCCCCGCGGGAGGGCTGCCTGCACCCCTTCGGCCGGACGACGGGGGAAAACCGTGCCTCGGCCCGGGCGCGAGGTGGCATCATCGTGCGCGAGCCTGCGCGCCCATCACGCGCGGCACCATCTTGAGACGAGGGAGAACCCGTGCCCGGAGAGAACCTGACCCGCGCCGAGGCGATCGAGCGCGCCGACGTCGTCACCGACGTCGAGGCGTACGCGATCGACCTCGACCTCACCACCGGACCGACCACGTTCGCGTCCACCACCGTCATCCGGTTCTCCGCGACCCCCGGTGCGAGCACGTTCGTCGACCTGGTCGCGCCGTCCGTGCGCGAGGTCGTGCTCAACGGCCGTGCCCTGGACCCGGCCGAGGTGTTCGCCGACTCCCGCATCGCGCTGAGCGACCTGGCCGCGCAGAACGAGCTGCGCGTCGTCGCCGACTGCGCCTACACGAACACCGGCGAGGGGCTGCACCGCTTCGTCGACCCGGTCGACGGCGAGGTCTACCTCTACACGCAGTTCGAGGTGCCCGACGCGCGTCGCGTCTTCGCCACGTTCGAGCAGCCCGACCTCAAGGCGCCCTTCCAGGTGACCGTCACGGCCCCTGCCGCCTGGGAGGTCGTGTCGAACCAGCCGACGCCGGAGCCCGCCCCCGCCACGCACGCGACGGACGACGGCGTCGAGACCGCCACGTGGGCCTTCGAGCCGACCCCGCGCATCTCGTCCTATCTCGTGGCCCTGGTCGCCGGCCCGTACGCCGTCGAGCGCGGCGAGCTCACCTCGTCGGACGGGCGCACCATCCCGCTCGGCGTGTTCTGCCGCTCCTCGCTGGCCGAGCACCTCGACGCGGACTACATCATGGAGACCACGCGCAAGGGCTTCGAGTTCTACGAGTCGACGTTCGGCGTGCCGTACCCGTTCGACAAGTACGACCAGCTGTTCGTGCCCGAGTACAACATGGGCGCGATGGAGAACCCGGGCTGCGTGACGTTCACCGAGTCCTACGTCTTCCGCTCCCAGGTCACGGACGCCATCCGCGAGCGCCGTGTCGTGACGATCCTGCACGAGCTGGCCCACATGTGGTTCGGCGACCTCGTCACGATGAAGTGGTGGAACGACCTCTGGCTCAACGAGTCGTTCGCCGAGTACGCGTCGACCCTCGCCACCGCCGAGGCCACCGAGTGGGAGGCCGCCTGGACCACGTTCTCCGCGATGGAGAAGACGTGGGCGTACCGCCAGGACCAGCTGCCCTCGACGCACCCGATCGTCGCGGAGATCCGCGACCTGGAGGACGTCCAGGTCAACTTCGACGGCATCACGTACGCCAAGGGTGCGTCGGTGCTCAAGCAGCTCGCGGCGTGGGTCGGTCGCGACGAGTTCCTCTCCGGGGTCTCCGCGTACTTCCGCAAGCACGCCTGGTCCAACACGGAGCTGCGTGACCTGCTCGTCGAGCTCGAGGCCACCAGCGGCCGCGACCTCGCCGCGTGGTCGGCGGCATGGCTGGAGACGGCGGGCGTCAACACGCTCCGCCCGGAGATCGCGGTCGACGCCGAGGGACGCATCAGCGGCTTCGCGGTGCTGCAGTCGGCGCCCGCCGACTACCCGACCATCCGTCCGCACCGCCTCGGCATCGGCTGCTACGACCTCGTGGACGGCGCCCTGGTGCGCACGCACCAGGTCGTCATCGACGTGGACGGCGAGCGCACCGAGGTGCCGGAGCTGGTCGGCCGTGAGCGCCCCGCGCTCGTCCTGCTCAACGACGAGGACCTCGCGTACGCGAAGATCCGCCTCGACGACGACTCGCTCGCGGTCGCCGTCGAGCACCTCTCCCGGATCTCCGACCCCCTGGCCCGCTCGCTCGTCTGGGGCTCGGTCTGGGACGCGGTGCGCGACGGCGAGACGCCGGCGTCCGCGTACGTCGACCTCGTGCTGGGGAACATCGCCGCCGAGACGGAGTCGACGACCGTCCGCACGACGATGAACCAGCTCGGCCTGGCCGCCCGCTCCTACGTGGCACCGGAGCGCCGGGCGGCGACGCTCGCGCGCATCGGCGACCGGCTCTGGGCGCTCGCCCAGGGGGCCGACGCGGGGTCCGACCTGCAGCTGCAGCTCGTCAAGTTCTTCGCGGCGCTGGCCACCACGGCCGACCACGTCGCGCCGCTGCGCGGGCTGCTCGACGGGACCGTCGCCCTCGACGGGCTCACCGTGGACACCGACCTGCGGTGGGAGCTGCTCGAGAGCCTGGTGCTGCTCGGGGCGGCCGACACGGCCGAGATCGACGCCGCGCTCGCGCAGGACGACACGGCCACCGGTCGCCAGGCGGCGGCCCGGGCACGCGCCGCCCAGCCGACCGTGGAGGGCAAGGAGGCCGCGTTCGCCTCGGTCGTCGACCAGGCCGACGTCCCGAACGCGATCATCCGGTCGACCGCCGCGGGCTTCGTGCACGTGACCGACCCCGCGGTCCTGGAGCCGTTCGCCGCCCGCTACGTCGACGCGCTGCTGCCGATCTGGACCACGCGCAGCTACCACATCGCCGAGGAGCTCATCGAGGGCCTCTACCCGGCGCCCCTCGCGTCGACCGTGCTGCGTGACGCCGTCCGCGGCTGGTTGGACGCCCACGCCGACGCACCGGCCGCCCTGCGCCGGATGGTCGTCGAGCAGCTGGCCGGGACGGAGCGCGCCCTCGCCGCGCAGGCCGTCGACGCCTGATCGGGTCAGAGCGCGCGTCGCACCGAGACCGAGCAGAACCTCGGCACTCGGTGCGGCGCGCGCTCCGTCGTCGTGACGCGCACTACCTCGACGTGGTGAGTGCTACCTCGGCGAGGTGAGTACTACCTCGCCGTGCGGACGGCCTGGACCAGGGAGCGCAGGCGCGCGTTGTCGAACAGGTCGTCCACGAGGACGAGGTTGCCGGTCCCGTCGGCCAGCGGCACCTTCCAGTTCGGGTACTCCTGGTCGGTTCCCGGCTGGTTCTGCGTCCGGCGCTCGCCGACGGCGTCCGTGAGCTGCACGCCCACGAGTGCGGCCGGCGACCGGCGCAGGTAGCGGTGCAGCCCCTCGACGATCTCCCGCTCCGACGGGTGGTCGCCGACCAGCCCGCGCATGGCGAGGGCCAGCACGATGGAGTCCCGCTCGGCCCGAGCGGCACCGCGCAGCTCCTGCGCGTCGTCGGAGAGCAGGCCGAGGCGCTCGCGCAGGTCCACGTGCTCGCCGGCGAGGTACCCCGCGGCCGGCGGCATGTCGTGCGTGCCGACGGAGGCGAGCGACGCGCGCCGGTACTTCTCCGGCTCCAGCGGACGGCCGTCCTCCTTCTCGAACCACAGCACCGACGTGCCGAGGATGCCGCGCGCGGCGAGCTCGTCACGCACCCACGGCTCGAAGACCCCGAGGTCCTCCCCCACGACGACGGCGCCTGCCCGGCGCGCCTCCAGGCAGAGGATCCCGACGAGCGCCTCGTGGTCGTACCGCACGTAGGCGCCGGCGGACGGCTCCGACCCCTCCGGGACCCACCACTGCCGGAACAGCCCGAGCACGTGGTCGACCCGGAGGGCGCCCGCGTGCCGCAGCACCGTGCGCAGCATGTCCCGGTACGGGGCGTACCCGGCGCGCGCGAGCGCGCGGGGGTTCCACGGCGGCTGCGACCAGGCCTGCCCGCGCTGGTTGTACATGTCCGGGGGCGCGCCCACGGAGACCCCGCGGGCGAGCACGTCCCGGTGGGCCCAGGCGTCGGCGCCCTCGGGGTGCGCCCCCACGGCCAGGTCGTGCATGATGCCGATCCGCATCCCGGCCTCGCGGGCCACGCGCTGGGCGGTCTGCTTCTGCTCGTCCGCCACCCACTGGAGCCAGACGTAGAACTCGACGCGCTCGGCCAGCTTCTCGCGCAGCGCGGCGACGGCGGGCGACGCCGGGTCCCCGAGCTGGTCGGGCCGCGGACGGGTGCCGAGGTGCTCGACGATCGCGCACCAGGTGGCGAAGTCGCGCAGGCCGGTGCCCTCGCCGGCCACGAACTCGTCGTAGGCCGCCTGCCGTGCGGCGCGCCGCGGCGCGGTGAACACGACCTCGAGTGCCGCCTTCTTGGCCTCCCACACGGCGTCGCGGTCGATCGCGCCCGGGTCGGCGACGAGGTCGCGCACCGGGTCGGCCGCCCACTCCACGAGCGACCGGTCCGCCGCCGACAGGTATGCCGTCTCGGGGATGTCCTCCACCCGCACGTACAGCGGGCTGAGGAAGCGTCGGCTCGTCGGCAGGTACGGCGACGGGGTGACGGGCGTCACCGGCTCCGTGGCCGACAGCGGGTTCACGCCCACGAAGTCCGCTCCGCCCCGGTGCGCGGTCAGCCACGCGAGGTCCGCGAGGTCGGCGAGGTCGCCCACGCCCCACGACGTGCGGGAGCGGACCGAGTACAGCTGGACGAGGAAGCCCCACCACTGGTCGTCCTCGAGCCCGGCCGGCAGCTCCAGGCGGCGGGGGGTGACGACCACGGTCGCGCGGGTCTCGTGCCCCTCCGTGAGGGCGTACAGGGCGTGCCACCCCAGCGGCAGGTCCGGGGGCAGCGCGAAGGTGGCCCGGCCCACCCGGCGCCCGTCGACCGTGCGCGGCTCGACGAACACGTCGAGCTGCTCCAGGTCGCGGCGCGGGCGCACCGCGTGCTCGCGCGCCGCAGGCTCCGCACCGTCCACCTCGAGCCACACGTGCACGGCCGCGCCGTCCGTGACGTGCACCGGCACCTGCGCGCTGTCGCCCTCGCGCACCACGACCGTGGGCGGAAGCACCGTGCGCCACTCGTCGTCGCGCGCCCGCTGCAGGCTGTGCGTGACCTGCTGCGCGGAATCGGCCGGCACGCCCAGCGCGCCGAGGAGCGCGACGAGCGTCGACGCCGGTGCCTGGACCGTCTCGCCCCCGAAGCCGTGGTGCTCGGCGAGCACGCCGTGCGCCTCGGCGAGCTCGCGCAGCGCGGCGTCCGGCACGTCGGTCGCGGCAGCTTCCGGCGACGGCGACGCTGCCGGGGCCTCGTCCTGGATCTCGGCCTGGTCCTCCCCCGGGTCGTCGGGCGCCTCGTCCGCGGGCACGGCGGGCGTGCCGGACGGTGAGCCGGAGGACGACCCGGCCGCCTCGGGTGCGTCGGTGCGCACGTCGTCGGGCGTCTCGTCCGGGGTCGGCATGTCCTTGCTCACGGGAACGATCCTGCCATCCCCGGCGCGACCAGGTGGTCCGCCCACGCGGCGCCCTCGTGCGACGGGCGCACGTTTCGTCGTGACGGCCCCTCTCGTTACCGTGGTCGGATGACTCCCGCGATCCACGCCCTCCGGACCGCTGCCCCGGCGGTGGTGAGCCCTGACCCGACCCCGACCGACACCGGCATCGTGGAGCAGGGCCTCGACGCGACGGTCGATGCGGGCAGCGCCTTCTGGGACTGGTTCACCAGCTGGCCGCTGCACATCCTCATCATCCTGGCGATCGGCGGGGTCGTGCTGGCGCTGCTGCGCCGGGTGATCGGGCACGTCACGGAGCGCATCGCCACCGGGGCCGGCACGAAGACCACGGAGGGCCCGGAGTCCGCGACCGCGTGGCGCCGGTACCTCAACCGGGCGCCCTTCGTGGAGGACGCGCTGGCGATGGGCAACCCGCTCGCCAAGCAGCGGCGGGCGCAGCGGGCGCGCACGGTGGGGTCCGTGCTGCGGTCCTCCGCCAACGTCGTGGTCGGCACGATCATGCTGCTGATGATCCTGCAGGAGGTGGGCGTCAACGTCGCCCCGCTGATCGCGTCGGCCGGGGTGGTCGGCATCGCGATCGGCTTCGGCGCCCAGGCGCTGGTGAAGGACTTCATCTCCGGCATCTTCCTGCTGGTCGAGGACCAGTTCGGCGTGGGGGACGTCGTCGACCTCGGCTCCGGTGCCGTCGGCACCGTCGAGGAGGTCCAGCTGCGGGTGACGCAGGTCCGCGCGTTCGACGGCACCCTCTGGTACGTGCGCAACGGCGAGATCCTGCGCGCCGGCAACCTCACCCAGCAGTGGTCACGGGCCGTCGCCGAGGTCCGCGTCCCTGTGGACGCCGACGTCGAGGTGGTGCGCGCCGCGCTCGGGCGGGCGGCGGACGCCGTGCAGGCCGACCCGGAGCTCTCCGCGCTCCTCCTGGAGGCGCCCGCGATCCGCGGCGTGGACGCCGTGAGCGACATCTCGATGACGTTCACGCTGCACGCCCAGACGCGCCCCGGGGACCAGTGGACGGTCATGCGCGAGCTGCTGCGCCTCGCCCAGGGCGAGCTCCGGCAGGCCGGCGTCCTGCAGACCTCCGTGCCCGACGAGCACGCCCTGCTCGACGACGGCGCCTGAGGCGCCCGGCGGGCCGTCCGACTCGGACCTCAGGGCACGAGCAGCGGGTCCAGCTGTGCGGCCAGCTCGTCGGCCTCCGGGCCGACGATGACCTGCACCACGCGGCCCGAGCGCACCACGCCGAACGCGCCCGACGCCTTGAGCCCCGGCTCGTCCACGAGGGCCGGGTCGCTCACCTCGACCCGCAGCCGGGTGATGCAGGGCTCGAGCTCGACGACGTTCCGGCTTCCGCCGAGCGCCGCGAGGATGTCGTCAGCCTTGTTCGAGGCGATGGTCATGGGGGCCTCCCGTGGAGTGCGTCGTTGCAGGTCCGTGACCAGCGTAACCCGCCGGGCGTCCGCGCGGGAGGAGCAGCACCCCCGAGGTCTGGGAAGATGGCCCGGTGACGGACCAGACTTCACCCGCCGCACCGGCGCAGACGTTCTACGACGCCGTCGGCGGTCACCCCACCTTCGAGCGCCTCGTCGACGTGTTCTACGAGGGTGTCGCGACCGACGAGGTGCTGCGTCCCATGTACCCCGAGGAGGACCTCGGTCCCGCGAAGGTGCGGCTCACGCTGTTCCTCGAGCAGTACTGGGGCGGGCCCACGACGTACAGCCAGCAGCGCGGCCACCCGCGCCTGCGCATGCGGCACGCGCCGTTCAAGGTCAACCCGGACGCGCGTGACCGCTGGCTGCGCCACATGCGCACCGCCGTCGACTCCCTGGGCCTGGCACCGCTGCACGAGTCCCAGCTGTGGGACTACCTGGAGCGCGCGGCGTTCAGCATGATCAACACGTTCGACGAGTGACACCGACCCCACCGGCACCACGACCCACCCTGGAGTGCGCGTGAGCGAGACGTCCACCACCGTCCCCACCCCGGCCGGCATCCCCGACGCCCTGGACCGGCTGCTGTCGGCGCTCGACCTGCGCGAGGTCGACGGCTGGGGGCCGCGCGGCGAGGACGACCTGTGGCGCGGGGACAGCGTGCCCGGCCCGGCCCGCCGCGTGTACGGCGGCCAGGTCCTCGCCCAGGCCCTGCTGGCGTGCGGGCGCACGGTCGAGGACGACCGCCTGCCGCACTCGCTGCACGCGTACTTCCTGCGCGAGGGCACCCTGGACACCCCGATCGACTTCGCCGTCGAGCGGCTGCGGGACGGCCGGTCGTTCAGCGCCCGCCGCACGCACGCCATCCAGCACGGCAAGCCGATCCTGTCGCTGACGGTGTCGTTCCAGGTGGACCAGCCCGGCTACGAGGCCGCCGAGCCCGCACCGCAGGACGTGCCCGCGCCCGAGGACGTCACGTCGGCCATCGAGATGCTCGAGGGCATCGACCACCCGGCGGCGAAGTTCTGGTCGCACGAGTCGGCGTTCGACCTGCGGCACGTCGGGGGCTCGCTGTACCTCGGCCCCGACCCGGAGCCGAAGCCGACGCAGCAGGTGTGGGTGCGGGCCCGGCACGCCATCGAGTCCGACGACCGCATGCTGCACCGCGCGCTGCTCGCCTTCGCCTGCGACCAGGTGATGCTCGAGCCGGTGCTGCGCCAGGCCGGGAAGTCGTGGACCGACGTGGGCGGCACGGTGCCGATGGCGAGCCTCGACCACGCGATGTGGTTCCACCGCGACGCGCGCGCCGACGACTGGCTGCTGTACGTGCAGGAGTCGCCGGGGGCGCAGGGCGGGCGCGGCCTGGGGCTGGCCCGCGTCTACGACCGCGAGGGGCGCCTGGTCGCCAGCATCGCCCAGGAGGGCATGGTCCGCCTGCCCGCGTGACGCTGCGGGAACGCCGTACCCGACGCACACTGTGGCCGTGCGTCTTCGCCGCGTCTCCGCGTCCTCGCCCGGCTATTCCCGCCGCAAGAAGGGCGACGACTGGGTCTTCCTCGACGTGACGGGCGTGCCGCTCGACGACGAGGCGGAGATCGCCCGCTGCACCCGGCTCGCCGTGCCGCCCGCCTGGTCGGACGTGTGGATCTGCCGGTACCCGGACGGCCACCTGCAGGCGTTCGGCCGGGACGAGGCCGGGCGAGGCCAGTACCTCTACCACGAGCAGTGGCAGGCGCGGCGCGCGCGGACCAAGTTCGACCACGTGCTCGACGTCGGACGCCGCCTGCCCGCGGCCCGGGCGGTGGTCACGCGCGACCTCGCCCAGCCGGGCATGGGGCGGCGCACCGTGCTCGCGCTCGCGTTCCGGCTGCTCGACGAGGCCTACTTCCGGGCCGGCGGCGAGATCTATGCGGCGCGGCACGGCAGCTACGGCCTGGCGACGATCCGCAAGGAGCACGCCACGGTCCGTCGGGACGGCAGCGTGCACTTCCGCTTCCCGGCCAAGTCGGGACAGCTGCGGGACGTGCTCGTCGAGGACGCGACCGTCGCCCGGCTCGTCACGACGCTGAAGCGCCGGCGCGGCGGTGTCGACCTGCTCGCCTGGCGCGACGAGGGAGGGCGTCGGGCCCGCTGGCACGACGTGACCAGCGCGGACGTCCAGGCCGGGGTCAAGGAACGCCTCGGGGAGGACGCGACGCCGAAGGACTTCCGCACGTGGCACGCCACCGTGCTCACCGCCCGCGCGCTGGCCGACGTCGGCCCGGCGCCGCGCTCCCAGGCCGCCTGTCGCCGGACCGTCGCCGCGATCGTCCGGGACGTCGCCGAGGAGCTCGGCAACACCCCGGCGGTGGCACGGTCGGCGTACATCGACCCGCGGCTGTTCGACCTGTGGACGCACGGGGAGACGATCGACGTCCCCGCCGGGGCGCCACGCTCTCGTGCGGAGCGCGCGGTCCTGGAGCTCCTCGGCGGGGGCCGCCGGGCCCGGTGACGGCCGGGGTTGCTCACCCCGCAGCCGCCCCCCAGCCACCCCGCAGGTTCAGGCGCGGCGCCGGAACGCCACAGGCTCCTCGAGGTACGGCTCCCACGCGGCGCGCTCGTCCGCGGTCACCCGACGCGGCTTCCCGGTCGCGGCATCGACGACGACGATCGTCGTGGCGGCCTTGACGTACGGGGCGGCACCCGACGCCGGCGCCGTGCGCGGGAAGCCTCCCGGCGCGCCGTCGTGCACCTCGTAGCAGACCTCGAGGCTCGCACCGCCGATCGCACCGATCCACATCTCCACGCGCACCGGCGTCCGCGTGAACCCCAGCGGGCGCAGGTACTCGATCTGCTGGCCTGCGACGAAGGTGTGGGACGTGGCGTGCGGCCCGGTGTCGAGGATGGCGGTGGGCCACTCCTCGCCGTCCGCCGCCTCGGCGTGGCGCCAGAACGCGGTGATGCGGGCGTCCTCGAGCAGCCCGAACATCGCGACGTTGTTGACGTGCTGGTAGGCGTCCAGGTCGGACCAGCGCAGCGGGACGGGGACGTGCAGACGGGTCATGGCTCGCATCGTCGCACGGCGCCCGACCCGGCCGGGAATCGGGGGCTGTCAGTCGGCGGCGATCGCCGCGGCGGCGCGGCAGCGGGCGAGCGCGCTCAGCTCGTCGCCCACCGGCACCCGCACCAGGCGGTCCGCGACGCCCGTGACCGACTCCCGCAGCCGACGGCGCACGCGGGCGGCGCGACGGCGCGCCCCCACGGCCGCGACCACCCGTGCCGCCAGCCCGAGGAGCAGGCCGAGCGCCAGCCCGCCGAGCGCCAGGAGCGTCGGCCAGGGCACCTCGAGCACGCCCCCGCCGGAGTCCGTGAGGTCCACGGTGAGCACCGGGAGGATCAACGGTGGCAGCCGGAAGTACTCGACCACGGCTGCGGCAGCGAGCCAGAGCAGGCCCACCACCGCGGCGGTGAGGAGCAGCCACTGCACGAACCCTGCGACGGCCCACCACCGCGGACGGCGAGCGGCCTCCAGCTGTGTCCCCACCACCGCCTGGTCCAGGTCCCCGGGCAGGCGGTCGATCGCGTCCTGCGCCCGCCCCCGCGCCACGAGCACCCACGGGTCGGGCGCGCCGTCGGTGACCTCGTCGACGTAGCGTCGCACCGCGGAGGCCGCCGCCGCCCGCACGGCGGGCCGCGTGGTGGGCAGGGAGCTGCGCACCAGGTCGGGTCGGTCAGGGGTGGCGCGGCCGGGAGCCCCGCCGGAGGCCCCACGGTCCGCGCCGCGGCGCAGGCCGAGGCGTCGTAGAGGGTCGCGCCGCAGGCGAGCGACCCACCGGGTCACCGGCCAGCCGGTGGCGAGGTGCGCGTCGCGCCGGTGCGCGGCGGCCACCGCCTCCGCGACGGTGGGCACTCCCGCCGCGTCCTCGAGCGCGTCGACCAGCGTGACCGCCGCCCGCTCCCCCGTCCGGGGCGCCGGGCCGGACCCGCAGGCGTCCGAGATCGCCTGGGCGGCGGCCCGAGCGTCCGCCGCCAGGCGCGCGGTGGCGGCCTCGCGGCGCGCCGCCGCCTCCGCGAGCAGCCCCTTGAGCTGGTCCGTCCCCTGTCCTGTCGCGGCCGAGAGAGCAAGGACCCGCGCCCCGTCCAGCCCGTCCGCGGCGACCAGCCGTCGCAGGTCGGCCAGCATCGCGTCCGTCTCGGCGGCGGACAGGCGGTCGACCTGGTTGAGCACCACCACGACGACCTCCGAGCGGCCCGCCAGGGGCCGCAGGTAGCCCTCGTGCAGGGCTGCGTCGGCGTACTTCTGCGGGTCCACGACCCACACCAGCAGGTCGGCCCGCTCCACGAGCCGCTCCGCCCGCAGCCGGTGCTCCACCACCACCGAGTCGTGGTCCGGCAGGTCCAGCAGGACGAGCCCGGTCGAGATGCCGGCAGGGGCCCGGCGGCCCCGCAGCCGCCCGAGCCCGCGCCGGGCCGGGCGCGCGGCGACGTCCTCGCCGTCGTCGGGCACGGCCATCTCCTGGCGGCGCTGCACCTCGAGCCAGTCGAGCAGCGGGCCGGCCCCGTCGCCCCACACGGCCGCGACCGGGTGGGAGGTCGTGGGACGACGCACGCCGACCGTCGCGATCTCGTCCCCGGCCACGACGTTGAGCACGCTCGACTTGCCGGACCCGGTCGCGCCCGCGAGTGCCACCACGGTGTGCTCGGCCGACAGCCCCCCGCGCTCCCGAGCCCGTGTGACGACGGCACGCGCCTCGTCGAGCATGTCGCGGTCCAGGCGACCGGTCGCTGAGGCGACCGCCGTCTCCAGCGCGGCCGTGCGGTCTGCGAGGTCGATCCGGCTCACTGCTCCCCCTCGTCGCCCGAGCGGGACCGCCTGCGCGACCACCAGCCGCCGCGGCGAGCGGAGGGCGGGGCAGCGTCGCCGGGCTCGTCCCGCTCCGGGCTCTCGGGCGGGCGCAGCGTCCCCGCCCCGCGCAGCAGGCCACCGCTCCACGGGCGGGTCGCGCCCTCGTCCGGGACGGCGCGGGCGGCGCGCTCGGCGCGGGCGGCGGCGGCCACCTGGTGGGCGGCGTCGCGCACGCCCGCCGCACCGGTGTCCTGGGTGCCGAGCGCATCGAGCTGGGCGGTGTACCGCGCCGCCTGCCCCCGCAGCACCGTCTCGACCCGCGCCTGCAGCCGCTCCTTGGCCTGCGCCGCGAGCCGCCGCACCGCCTCGTCGCCGAACACGGCCTCGAGGAGCTTCTGCGCCACGACGGCCGTGCCGCCCGCGATGCCGATCTCCGCCCCGGTCAGCCCGGCCGTCGAGGCGAAGACGATGACCATGAGGCTCACGCCGAGCGCGTTGACGCCGAACGAGACCGCGCGCGCGGTGCCGCGCCGCGACTCGCCCTGCTCGCGCACCAGGGCCAGGACGTCGTCCTGCCAGCCGCGGATCTGCTCGGCGACCTCGGTGCGCAGCGCCGCGGGCACCCGGGCAAGGTCGAGCCCGTCCAGCAGCGCGGCCCCTGCGGCGTCTCCCCGCCACGCGGCGTAGGTGCGCTCGGCGGCCTGCTCGGCGGCGTCGAGGATGACGGACTCGAGGCCGTGCGCGATCGCCTGCTCCACCTGCGGGGCGTCCTTCGGCCGGCCCCGGAAGAACCGCACGACCGCGTCGCGCACCCGGCCCACCCCGGCCTCGACGGCCCGGAAGAACTCCCCGGTGCCGACGAAGTCCTGCCAGCGGGCCAGGACCTCGCCGCGCAGCAGCGCTCCGTCCGACGTCGCCGCCTCCACCTGCGTCAAGGCCTCCGCGTGGTACCGGCGCACCGCGTCGCGCAGCCGTGCGTCCGCCACCTGCTGCCCGTCGGCCGTCCCGGCGAGGGCGACGGCGCGCTGCACGAGGTCGTCCACCACGCCGTCCCGGGTGGCGGCGATGACGCGGGCGCGTGCCTCGGGGTCCCCGCCCAGCCCGGACAGCCATGTCGCGACCTCCGCGACGGCGGCCTCGGGCAGCAGCCCGTCGACGAGGGCGTCCGGTCCTTGCTCCGCCGCCTCGGCGAGCACGAACACCCGTGCGTCCGCGAGCCCGTGCTCGGCGACCATGCGGCGCAGGTCGTCCGCCACGACCTCCGCTCCCGGGTCGACGCGGTCCAGCACGATCGCGACCTGCGCGCGGCGGCGGGCGGCCTGGCCGAGCAGGTCCCACGGGACGGCGTCCGCGTACCGGGCGGCCGTCGTGACGAAGAGCCACAGGTCCGCCGCCCCGAGGAGCTGTGCGGCAAGCTCCCGGTTCGCGATCTCGACGGAGTCGATGTCGGGGGCGTCGAGCAGGGCCAGGCCCTGGGGCAGCGCGTCGCTGGCGACCAGTCGGATCGCGGCGGCGCCGGACGCGTCCGGCCCGGGCGTGGCGGGCTCCTTGGTGCCCGACCGGTCCGGCACGGTGCCCGCGGCGGTGACGCGCGCGAGCCCCGGCAGCACCCGGTCGGTCGTGAACCAGCGCGCGTCGAGCGGGTGGTGCACCAGCACCGGCGCGCGCGTCGTGGGGCGCAGGACGCCCGGCGCCGAGACGGGCTCGCCCAGCAGCGAGTTCACCAGCGTCGACTTCCCCGCCCCGGTGGAGCCGCCGACGACCACGAGCAGCGGGGCGCGCTCGGCGCGCAGGCGCGGCAGCAGGTAGTCGTCGAGCTGGTCCGTCGCCTGGTGCAGGTCGGTCCGGGCCGAGGCGACGCCCGGCGTCTCCAGGGGCAGGTGCATCGCGCCGAGGCGTGCGCGCAGCACCTGCAGCGCGTCGACGAGCTCCCGGGCGGCGGCCTCGTCCCGCGGTGCCGGGGCCGAGGTCGGGTCCGGGTCGGTCATGAGCCCAGTGTGCCTACCTCGGGCGATCCGCGCAGGGTTGACCTGTGACGATGCGCGCGCCCCGACGGCCTGCGGCGCCGTCCGTGGTCGAACGCGCCGGGTCCCACCCGTGTCTTCCGGCGCCGACCTGGTCAGTCCCCCAGGCGGCGGCGCAGCCAGGCGACGCACACCTCGCCCTGGGCCCGCTGGAACGCCCGGACGTGCGGGATGCCCGGGGGCGGCGGCTGCAGCGACGAGTGCACGAAGTATCCGGTGAGGGCCACGAGGTAGGCCGTGACGGCGTCCTTGTCCGTGCCCGCGGGCAGCGGGCGGAGGCGCAGGGCCTCCTCGGGCGGCGGCCCGCCCTCGAGGAGGACGGCGGGCAGCATGCCGACGAGGTCGCAGAACGCCGCACCGCGCGCGGCGTTCGGCCAGTCCACCGCCAGCCCCCGAGGGCCGCCGACCGCCGCCGGCGCGTCGACGAGCAGCGCGTTGTCACCACGGAGGTCGCCGTGCACCAGCACGGAACCCGTCACCGCGGCGGGCGCGTCCAGCTCGAGGGCCGCCAGCCGGTCGACGTGCTGCGCGAGCCACGGGTCGTAGGTCGCGAGCCCGGTCGGCCGCTCGGCCGCCAACCGGCCCGTGCGGTCCGTCGGCAGCTCGGTCTCGAAGCCCGGGAGCAGCCCCGGCGCGACCTGGTGCTCGGCCACGCCGGCGGCCAGCTCGAGGACGGCGCGCAGCTCCTCGTCGTGCCACGGGGTGCGCGGCGGGCGGGACGGCAGGGTCTCGAACGCGAGGGTCACCCAGCCGCCGTCGGGCCCGTCGCCGGTGCTGGGCACCTCCGTCGACCACAGCAGCCGCGGCGTGGGCACTCCGAGCGGCAGGAGCGCGGCCCGGCGCGCCTCCTCCCGGTACAGCCCGACCGTGTGCGGGTGCTCGGGGCCGACCGCCTTGACGAACACGGAGCCCTGCGCGGTGCGCAGCGTGGAGGCCAGTCCCTGGGAGTAGCCGCCGTCATGGCTGGTCCAGGCGGTGACCGTGGCGCCGAGGCGAGCCTCGACGGCCCCGCGCACGGGGGCGGGCAGGTCGGTCCAGGCAGGGCGGGCGCGGGTGGTCGACGTCGCGGTCACCGTCGCAGTATCGCCGACGGCCGCGCGGGTGCCCTCCTCTTTTGCGCCCGCGAGAGCACGACGCCCCCGGCACC
>NZ_JBHUWC010000092.1:0-15570 GCF_042670225.1 Isoptericola sp. NPDC057191
CCGTACCCACAGCGGTCGGTCGGCCGGTCGGCCGGTCGGCCGGTCGGACCGTGACGGAGGACACCCTGGCGTTCGTTGCACTCAGTGCAGCGAACTGCCTAGAGTCGCCCGGTGCCCACCCCCGTCCCGCCTGCCGGCAAGCGCGCCGCGCTGAAGGCGCAGACCCGGCAGGCCATCGTCGCCGCCGCGTCCGCCCTGATGGACGAGACCTCGGGCACCGACTTCTCCGTCGACGCCCTCGCCGAGCGCGCGGGCGTGTCCCGGCGCACCGTGTTCAACCACTTCGAGAGCCTCCAGGACGTCGTCGCCGCCGTCGGGGCCGACGTGTTCGGCGCCGTGCACGACGCGCTGGTCGACGCCCCGCCGCCCGCGCCGCCCGGACCGGGGCACGCGACCGACGCCGTCGCCGCCGACCTCCACGCGGCGCTGCGCCGTGCCGACCTGGTCGGCCCGGTCGCGGCGCTGACCCGCGGCCTGGGGCTGGGCAGCGCGACGGCGGGACCGGCGGACGTCCCCGCCCAGCAGGCGATGCTCCTGCTGCGCTCCCTCGCGGACGTCAGCGAGGACATCGGGGCCGCCCTCCTCCTGCGCCATCCCGGCGTCGACCCCCTCGACGTGGAGCTCGTCGTCGCCCGCACGATGAGCGGCCTCGTCGTCCTGCACCGGCACTGGTTCGCCCGGACCGGAGCCGCAGTGGACGACGAGTCCCTGGCCCTCTGGTCCACCCTGCTCGACCGCCTGGGCCGGAGCCCGGGCGCCTCCTCGCACGTCCCGGAAGGACACCATGGCTGAGTTCCTCTACCGCCTCGGACGCACCGCGTCCAGGCACGTCCGGGCGGTCGTCGCCCTCTGGGTCGCCGTGCTCGTGCTCGCCGGGGTCGGCTACGCCGTCGGCGGCGGCACGCTCTCCGACAGCTTCTCGATCCCCGGGACGCCGACGCAGAAGGTGACCGACCAGCTCGCCGAGGACCTGCCCGACGCCGCGGGCGGCACCGGCACCGTCGTGCTCAGCACCGAGGACGGCTCGGCGTTCACCGCCGACCAGGAGAAGGCCCTGGCGGGAGTCCTGTCCGACGTCGAGGACGTCGACGGCGTGGAGACGGTGGTCGACCCGTTCGCCAGCGAGCAGGAGCGGGCGAAGCAGGCTGACACCCTGGCTGCCGGCGAGCAGAAGATCTCCGACGGCCGCGAGCAGCTCGCGGACGGGCGCGACCAGCTCGACGCCGGCCAGCAGCAGCTCGACGACGCGCGCGCCCAGCTCGAGGACGGCCAGGCGCAGCTCGACGACGCGCGCCAGCAGGCCGAGGCCGCCGGGCAGGCCCAGGCCGCGGCGCCGCAGCTCGACGCCCAGCAGGAGCAGCTCGACGACGGCTTCGCGCAGCTGGACGAGCAGCAGAAGACGCTCGACGCGAAGTCGCAGGAGCTCGACGACGGCGCGAAGAAGCTCGACGCCCAGACGACCCGCCTCCAGCAGGGCAAGGACCTCCTCGACCTCTCGTCGGGCATCCGCGTGGTCTCCGACGACGGCAGCACCGCCGTCGCCACGGTGATCTTCACCGAGGACCAGTACGACATCACGCAGGAGACCAAGGACGCCGTCATCCACACGGTCACCGACGGCGTCGCCGACGTGGAGGGCGTGCAGGTCGACCTCGGGTCGGACATCGCGATGGAGACCCCCGCCCTCGTCGGGCCGGGCGAGGTCATCGGCCTGGTCGTGGCCGGCATCGTCCTGGTCGTCATGCTCGGCACGCTCATCGGCGCCGGCCTGCCGCTGCTGACCGCGCTCGTCGGGGTGGGCATCGCCGCGCTAGGCGCGCTCGCCTTCTCCGGCGTCGTGCAGATGTCGTCCGTGACGCCCGTGCTCGGCCTCATGCTCGGCCTCGCCGTCGGCATCGACTACGCGCTGTTCATCGTCAACCGGCACCGCCACCAGCTCAAGGACGGCTACGACGTCCAGGAGTCCGTCGCCCTGGCCAACGGGACGTCGGGCAACGCCGTCGTGTTCGCGGGCACGACGGTCGTCATCGCCCTGCTCGCCCTCAACGTCACCGGCATCCCGTTCCTGGGCCTCATGGGCACCGTCGGCGCCGTGAGCGTCGCCGTCGCCGTGCTGGTCGCCGTCACCCTCACCCCGGCCCTGCTGTCGGCCATCGGGATGCGGATCCTGAGCCGCAAGGAGCGCGGACGGCTGGTGCGTGCGCCGCAGGACGCCGCACCGCAGGACGCCGCACCGCAGCCCGCCCCCACACCCGTGAAGCCGATGAACACCCTGGTCGCCGTCGGGCGGGTCGTGCTCGGCGTGGCGGTACTCGGCGTCGTGGCGATCCCGGCCGCCGACCTGCGGATCAACCTGCCCGACGGGTCGTCCGAGGCCCACGAGTCCACCCAGTACCAGGCGTACCAGACGGTCGCCGACGAGTTCGGGCCGGGGACCAACGGCCCGCTGCTGGTCGTGGCGAACCTCGACCAGCCGGTGACGGACGAGGACGAGGTCAGCGTCCAGCTCGCCGTCGGCGAGAAGCTCGCGGCCCAGGACGACGTGGTGGCGGTCGCCCCCGCCGCCACGTCCGAGGACGGGACGGTCCTCGCGTTCCAGGTGATCCCGGCCGAGGGCCCCACCAGCGAGTCCACCGAGCAGCTGGTGCACGCGCTGCGCGACCTCTCCCCCCTGCACGTGGGGTCGGTGGAGACGCCGGGAGGCTCGGCGCACGTCGGCGACGTGGAGCTGGGTGTCGCCGGGGCCGCGAGCGGCAACATCGACATCTCCACGAAGCTCTCCGACGCGCTGCCCCTGTACCTGGGCGTCGTCATCGGGCTGTCGCTGATCATCCTCGTCGTGGTGTTCCGCTCGCTGCTGGTGCCCGTGATCGCGACGCTCGGCTTCGTGCTGTCCTACTTCGCCGCGCTCGGCGGCGTGGTGGCGATCTACCAGTGGGGCTGGCTGTCCGGCGTCTTCGGGGTGGAGAACCCGGGGCCGATCCTGAACTTCCTGCCGACCATCCTCGTCGGCGTGCTGTTCGGGCTGGCGATGGACTACATGCTGTTCCTCGGCTCCGGCATGCGGGAGGCGTACGCGCACGGCGCGCCCGCACGGGTCGCCGTCGTCCAGGGCTTCCGGGCCGGGCGGTCGGTCGTGACGGCCGCGGCGATCATCATGATCTCCGTCTTCGGCGGGTTCGTCTTCTCCGAGTCGGCGATGATCCGGCCGATCGGGTTCGCCCTCGCTTTCGGTGTGCTCGTCGACGCGTTCGTGGTCCGGATGCTGGTGGTGCCGGCACTCATGCACCTGCTCGGCGACGCCGCGTGGTGGCTGCCGCGGTGGCTGGACCGCATCGTGCCGAACGTCGACGTCGAGGGCTCGGCCCTGGAGCGCCGGCACCCGCACGAGGACGCCACGCACGCCTGAGCGTTGTGAGCGGGCGATTGGCCCAGTTCTCGCGCAGAGACGGGCCAATCGTCCGCTCACAAACCAGCGGCGGGGGTCAGGGCGCGCCGCCGCCCAGGGCGGCGAGGCGTGTGCGCAGCAGTCGACGGTCGCCCTCCCGGTCGACCTGGTCCAGCGCCCGGCACAGCTCCACCGCCGCCTCGGCGGGACGTCCGGCCCGCACGAGCAGGTCGGCGTGCAGCGCAGGCAGCAGGTGGTAGCCCTCGAGCTCGGGCGCGAGGGCGAGCTCCGCGACCGCGGCCAGCCCGGCGTCCGGACCGTGCACCTCCGCCAGCGCCACCACCCGGTTGAGCGCCACGACGGGCGTGGGGGCCATCTCCAGCAGCACGTCGTAGAGGGCGAGGATCTCGGCCCAGTCGGTCTCGCGCGCCGTCGCGGCCCGGCAGTGCAGCGCCGCGATCGCGGCCTGCACCTGGTACGGCCCGGGCCGGCGGGCGGCGAGGGCCTCGTCGAGCACGGCCAGCCCGTCGGCGATCTCGTCGCGGTGCCAGCGGGAGCGGTCCTGCTCCGCGAGCGTGCGGGCGACGCCGTCCGCCCCGGTGCGGGCGTCGCGTCGCGCGTGCTGCAGGAGCAGCAGGGCGAGGAGGCCGCGGGCCTCGGGCTCGTCCGGCAGGAGACGCACGGCGAGCCGCGCCAGCCGGACCGCGTCGCCGGCGAGCGCCCGGCGCTCGGCGCAGCCCTCGACGTCGCCCGCGGGCTCCGCCCAGGCGTCGTAGCCCTCCGTGAACAGCACGTACAGCACCGCGAGCACGGACGACGTGCGCTCCGCCAGCAGCCCGGGAGGCGGCACCCGGAAGGTGATGCCTGTGGCGCGGATGCGGCGCTTCGCCCGCACCAGCCGCTGCGACATCGTCGCCTCGGGCACGAGGAAGGTGCGGGCGACCTGCGCCGTCGTCATCCCGGTCAGCGCGCGCAGCGTGAGCGCCACGCGCCCGTCCAGCGGCAGCGCCGGGTGGCAGCAGGTGAACAGCAGCCGTAACAGGTCGCCGTCCGGGTCGTCGGGTGTCCAGCCGTCGTCGTCCAGACCGCGCACGACCTCGTCGTGGACGGCGTCCGCGGGCGTCCCGGGTGCGCTGCCGGACGCCGGGTCGACGGCGGCACCCCGGCGCTCGTCCAGCCGCGCGGCGGCCGCGGTCCGCTCCGTCTCGACCCGGCGGCGGCGCAGCACGTCGATCGCGTGCCGTCGCGCCGTCGTCGTGAGCCACGCCCCAGGGGTGTCGGGCACCCCGTCGCGCGGCCACGTGCGCAGCGCCGCCGCGAACGCCTCCTGCGCGGACTCCTCCGCGAGGTCGAGGTCGCCGGTGGCGCGGGCCACCGCGCCGAGGACGCGTCCCCACTCGCTGCGGAACGCGTCCTCGACGGCGGCGGCCGGTGTCGTCACGACGGGTCGGCCCCGTCCGTGGGCCAGTAGGGGTGCACCTCCACCGTGCCGCCGCCGAACGCCCCGGGGTGCCCGGCGGCGATCGCGAGCGCGGCCTCGAGGTTTGGCGCCTCGATGAGGTCGAACCCGCCGATGACCTCCTTCGACTCGGTGAAGGGCCCGTCGGTCACCAGGGTGCGCCCGTCGCGCACCTGCACGCGGCGCACGTCGGCCGCCGGCCGCAGCCGCTCCCCGAGCACGCGGGACCCGTCGGCGTCATGCCGGCGCACCCACTCGACGATGTCGGAGGTGGGCTCGCGGTCGGGCACGTCGGGCTCCACGACCAGCATCAGGTACCGCATCACGCACCCCCGTCGGCCGCGGCAGCGCCCGCGCCCTCGAGGTCCAGCGGCCAGAAGGGGCGCAGCTCGATGGCGCCGCCGTGGGCCATGGGGTGCTCCGACGCGATGGTGATCGCCGTGTCGAGGTCGGGGGCGTCGATGACGTCGAAGCCGCCGATCGCCTCCTTCGTCTCGGAGAACGGGCCGTCCGTGACGAGCGTGCGCCCGCCCCGCACCCGGACACCGACGGCGTCCCCGGGCGGCCGCAGCCGGTCCCCCAGGACGGCGGTGCCGCTGCCGTAGTACTTCTCGACCCATCCCTCGATGGGCGGTGCTCCCTCGGCGTCCTCGGCCCGCAGCTCCGGGTCCGCGGGGGTGGACAGCACCAGCATGAGATACCGCATCAGGCCTCCTCGTCGTAGCCGCTGAAGAACACCATCGGTCCGTAGAACGCCACGTCGACGGTGCTCAGGCCGTCGCCGACGGTACGCCCCCGGCGCCGTGCCGTGGACCGGAATCGCCGCGCCTCAGGATCTGCCCTGAGGATCGTGTCCAGGAATCGCATGGTCCCTCCTCGTCGCACGGCCCGGACGGCCGTGTCATGGGGACGACGAACGGGAGACGGCCCGACAGACACCTATTTGACGCCGGTGCTCGCGATGCCCTGCACGAAGGTGCGCTGGAAGACGAGGAAGACGACCAGCAGCGGCACGACCGCCACGGTGGCGACGGCCATGACCGCCCCCCACGGCGAGCTGAAGGCCGGGTTGCTCGTCAGGGTCGACAGTCCCACGGGCACGGTGAGGCTCTCGTTGCCCTGCAGCACGACGAGCGGCCAGAGGAAGTCGTTCCACCGGTTCATGAAGCCGAGGATGACGAGCACGCCGACGAGCGGCCCGCAGGAGGGCAGCACCACCCGGAAGAAGGTGCGCAGCTCCCCCGCGCCGTCGAGCCGTGCCGCCTCGATGAGCGCGTCCGGCACTCCCAGCATGAACTGGCGCGCGATGAAGATGCCGACGACGTCGAAGAGGGTCGGCAGGATCACCGCCCACGGCGAGTCGACGAGGCCGAGCCGCGCCACGACGAGGAACGCGGGCACCAGGGTGACCTGGATGGGGATCATGATCGTCACGAGAAAGAGCGCGTACAGCAGCCCACGCCCCCGGAAGCGGAACTTCGCGAGCGCGTAGCCGGCACCGAGCGAGACGCACACCGACAGCGCGGTGCCGACGGACGCGACGAGGAACGAGTTGCCCAGCCATCGCCACACCGGCTGCGTCGCGAACACCTCGGTGAAGTTCGCCGTCGTCGGCGCCGAGGGCCAGAGGTAGAACTCGCTGCTCTGCGACTGACCGCCGGGGGTGAGGGCCGAGACCACCATCCAGTACAGCGGGAAGACGATGACGATCGCGACGGCCGTGAGGCCGGCGGTCAGCAGCCAGCCGCGCCGCCGGGAGCGACGCTCCCGGTGCGATCGCGGGTGCCGTTCGGGGACTCGCCGCGCGGGGACCGGCGGCGCGGGGCGCACAGGGGCAGCGGTCACAGGAGCTCCTCGGCTTTCTTCGTGGCCCGCTGCCGCAGCAGCGTGAAGACGAGCAGGATCAGCACGAGCAGGAGGCCGAGAGCCGCCGCGTACCCCATGCGGGCGTCGGCGAAGGCCGAGCGGAACACGTACTGGATCAGGACGGTCGTGGAGAACCCCGGGCCGCCGCCGGTCATCACGTAGATGACGTCGAAGGCTTGCAGCGAGAACACCACGTTGAGGATGAGCAGGATTGACGTCGTCGGCGCGAGCATCGGCACGGTGAGTCGACGGAACCGCTGCCAGCGGCTCGCGCCGTCGATCGCTGCCGCCTCGCGCAGCTCCGACGGGACGGACTGCAGGGCACCGAGGTAGATGACCATGCAGAACCCGATGCGCGTCCACACGACGACGAGGATCAACGTCGCCATCGCCGTGCGCGGCGAGGTCAGCCAGGGCAGCCCGTCGAGCCCCACCGCCCGCAGCGCGTTGTTCGCCACGCCGTAGTCCGGGTTGAAGATCCAGGACATGATCACGCCGACGACGACGCCCGCTGCGACCATCGGCACGAAGAACAGGGCGCGCAGGACGCCACGGCCGGGCAGGGGACGGTTGAGCGCCACCGCGAGCGCCAGCCCTACGGCCATCGCTGTGGGCACAGTGCCGACGGTGAAGGCCAGGGTGTTCAGCAGCGCCGTGCGCAGCAGCGGGTCGGACAGCATGGTCGCGTAGTTGTCGGTGCCCACCCACTGCCCATCACCGAGGGTGGCGGTGTCCTGGAACGACAGCGCGACCGCGATGACGATCGGGACCAGCGAGAACGCGAGGAAGAGCAGCCCGGCGGGGCCGACGAACAGGTAGGGCGCCCAGCGTCCGCGACGGCGCGCGCGGGGTCCGTCCGGGGGTGGCGCCGTGCGCGCGACGCCGGCCGAGGTGCGGGCCGCCGGGGCGGCCGGGGCCGTGAGGGTCTCACCGTGTGGTGACACTGCGCATCGCCTCCGTCATCTGGGCGCCGCACTCGGCGGGGCTGAGCTCGCCGAGGAAGCACAGGTCGAGGTAGTCCGCGAAGACCGAGTTGAGCGAGCTGAAGTACGGCCCGGACTGGGCCCGGACCATCGACAGCGGGATGGTCGTGGCCTGGTCGATGAACTGCTGCATGGTGGCCTCGTGCCGCTCGTAGCCGATGTCGGCCGCGTCGAGCGACGACCTCGCGGGGAGCCAGTTGCCGCGGCGGCAGAACTCCGCCACGTTGGTGCGTGTCGTGAGGAAGGCGACGAGCTCGGCCGCGAGCTCGGGGTTCTTGCTCGACCTCGTGACGGCGAGGGCGTTGCCGCCCAGGTCGGACGCCTCGCCGCTGTTGCGGATCATGAACGTGGTACCCCACTCGCCGGGGCGAGCCTCGTCGAGCGCCGCGATCGCCTCGGGGTTGTCGAGCAGGAGGCCGGTCTGACCGGTGGCGAAGAGGTCGCGGCCCACGGCGCCGCCGCCGGACTTGCTCATGTTGGCGCGGGACACCAGCCCGTCGGCGTACCACCGTCGTCCGAACTCCAGGGCGCCGACGGCCGCGTCGGTGTCCATGCTCGGCGTCTCGCCGTCCTCGCCGAGGAAGGCCCCGCCGTTCTGGTAGACGACGGGCATCCACCGGTACGCCGTCTCGGGGCCGCTCCACCCGTAGCCGAAGCCGTACCGGCCGGTGACGCGCTGGGCCTCGCGGGCGATCTCGAGGAACTGGTCCCAGTGCCACGCCTCGTCGAGGGTCTGGGGAACCTCCACGCCGATCTGCTCGATCACCTGCTTGTCGTAGTAGGTGATGAAGTTGTCGGTGTGCTGGAAGACGCCGAACAGGCCGTCCGCCTTGGCGCCGATCGCCCAGAACGGCTTCGAGTAGTCGTCCTCGTACTCCGGCGGGACGGTGCCCGTGAGGTCGACGAGGCTGCCGTTCGCGGCGTAGCGGCCGATCTGCTGGGGCGTGATGCGGATGATGTCGGGCGCGAGGTCGGCCGCGAGGCGCGTGATGAACCACTGGTGGAACTGGCCCGTCGTGACCTCCACGGCGACGCTGGTGCCCGGGTGGGAGGCGACGAACTCGTCGGCGAGCGCCTGGTAGGACTCCAGGTCCAGCGGGATGTTCCACGAGGACAGGCGCAGGTGCTTCGTCCCGGTCGGGGCGCCGGAGCAGGCCGCGAGCGCGCCGGCCACGCTGATCCCGGCCACCGCCAGGAAGCTGCGGCGGGACAGCCGACGCGCGGCCGGGTGCGCGATCGGGCGCCTGGGCGAGACCGTGGGTCTCGGCATGTCGTCTCCTCTTCGTCGAGGGTCGTCGGGGAGCGCTGCGCGCGACCCGCGGGGTGGTGCCCCGGGCGTCGTCGCCCGGGGCACCATGAGCGGTCAGCGCGCCAGGGCGGGCTCCCGGTCGTCGGTGGCGGCCAGGCGTGGTGCCGCCGGGCGCAGCGCCACCGGGAGCAGCGCGGCGTGGGCCTCGAGCAGCTCGTCGGTCATCGACCGGATCTGCTCGAGCGTGCAGTGCGCGGCCGTCAGAGGGTCCATCGCGACGGCGTGGTGCACGTGCTCGACGTCGCCGGTCAGGGCCGCGCGGACGGCGAGCGTCTGGACGTTGACGTTCGTCCGGTTGATCGCGGCGAGCTGGGGCGGCAGCTCCCCGAACGACGTCGGCTGCACGCCGTTCGCGTCCACGAGGCAGGCGACCTCGACGCACGCGTCGTCGGGCAGGTTGGTGATGACCCGGCCCTCGTTGGGCACGTTGCCGTACACCACGGCCGGCACGCCGGTGACCACGGCGTTGACGATCGACGCCCCGTACTCGACGGACGGGCTGAGGTCGGCCTTGAGCTTCGCGAGCTGCTCGTCGACGTCGCCCTGCTCGTCGTGCGCCGAGCAGATCTCGTAGTAGTCCCAGCGCTCCGGGATGTACTCCAGCGTCGTGGCGGGGTCCTTGCGGAACCACGGCACGTACTCGGACGCGTGGTGGCTGGACTCCGTCTCGAACCAGCCGAAGTGGTTCATCAGCGTGGCGCGCACCTGCTCGTTGCCGCCCTCGTAGGTGCTCGCCGCGAGCGCCTCCTCGGAGTGGTCGCCGTCGTCGTCGAGCAGGTCGGCGGCGGCGCGGCCGCGGCGGTGGCGCTCGGCCATGACCTCCCGCAGGCGGGGGTAGAGGTCCTCGGTGCCGCGCCGGAAGTCGAGCACCCACGCCTGGTGGTTGATGCCGGCGCAGCGGTAGGAGACCTCGTCGTAGGGGACGCCGAGCGTGCGGGCGAGCATGCGCGTGGTGCCCTGCACGCTGTGGCACAGGCCGACGGTGCGCAGGCCGAGGGCGTTGAGGTAGGCGGTCGCCATCGCCATGGGGTTGGCGTAGTTGATGAACTGCGCGTCGGGGCAGACCTCGAGGGCGTCGGCGGCGATGTCCTGGTAGGCGCGCACGGAGCGCAGGAAGCGGAACACGCCGCCCGGGCCGACGGTGTCGCCCACCGTCTGGTCGACGCCGTAGCGGCGCGGGATCTCGACGTCGTGCCGGTAGGACTCCACGCCGCCGACCTGGAAGGTGATGACGACGAAGTCGGCGCCGTCGAGGGCCTCGCGGCGGTCGGTGGTCTGCCGGACGTCGGTCGGCAGGCCGTGGTGCTCGACGAGCTCTCGCGCGGCGCTCGCCACCCGGTCGAGGCGGCCGGCGTCGAGGTCCATGAGGCAGAGCGTGGCGTCCTGCAGGGCGGGGAAGCTGAGGAGGTCACCGATGAGGCGGAACGGGAAGACGAAGCCCCCAGCACCGATGATGGTGATCTTCGGAGTACGAGTCATCCCGCCACGCTAGGGCTGACGACGGCGGTGAGACCTCCGGATCGGTCGTGCAGGATTCCAGGATCCTGCGGTCCGGTCCGCTGCCGAGGGCCAGCAGGCCGGGCTCGTCAGGCTCTCCGGCGCGCACCTAGGCTGTCGCCGTGCCCGGGACAGTGGCGGCCGACGGGGTCGAGGAGCAGGAGGCGGCGCTCTGGGTGCGCCACGGCGCTCCCCCGGTGATGCCGTACCCGCACCGGCACGACGACCTGGAGCTCAACCTCGTCCACAGCGGCCGGCTCGAGTACCTCTTCGGCGGGTCCACGCTGCACGTCGGTTCCGACCACGTGGCGATCTTCTGGGGTGGCACACCGCACCAGCTCGTCGCGCCGGACACGGTCGCCACGGCGGTCTCCTGGGTGCACGTCCCGCTCACGGAGGTGCTGGGCTGGTCGCTGCCCGCCGAGCAGCTGGCCACGCTGCTCGGCGCGCGCCCCGTCGTCGTGCCCGTGCCTGCCCTCGCCCGGGACGTCGCCGACATGTTCGCCTGCTGGCACCGCGACGTCCGGGCGGGAGGCGAACCCCTCGTCGTCCTGCTGGAGCTGCAGGCGTTCGTGCGCCGGGCGCTCGCCGTCGACGCCCCCGCCGACGCGGACGCGGACCCCCTGCTCCGGTCCGCCGCGACCGGCGCCCCGGCGAGGGCGACCGAGATGGCGCGGTTCGTCGCGGAGCACTACCGCTCCCCCATCTCGCCGTCGGACGTGGCCCGCGCCGTGCACCTGAGCCCGAGCCACGCGATGACGCTGTTCAAGCGGGTGGTCGGCACCACCCTCGGCACGTACATCGCCCGGTGCCGGGTGGCCGAGGCGCAGCGGCTGCTCATCACGTCCGACGCCACGACGACCGAGGTCGCGCACGCGTCGGGCTTCACCTCGCAGAGCAGCTTCTACGCCACGTTCCACCAGGTGTGCGGGGTCTCCCCCGGGAGCTATCGCCGCGCGCTGAGGTGACGGCGACCGGGGCCGGGGCCGGGGCCGGGTTCAGGCGACGTCGAAGCCGGCGGACCGCAGCCCGTCGACGACGGCCGTGCAGTGCTCGTGGCCTTTGGTCTCCAGCTGGACGTTGACGAGGACCTGCGCGACGGTGAGCGACGTGTCGGTCCGCGTGTGCTCCACCTGGACGATGCTCGCGCCGGCGGCCGCGATGACGTCCAGGAGCCCCGCCAGGGACCCGGGCCGGTCGTCGATGCACACCCGCAGCTGCAGGTAGCGGCCGGCGGCGACGAGACCGTGCTGCACCACCCGCAGCAGGAGGAGCGGGTCGATGTTGCCGCCGGTGAGCACGGGCACGATCGTGCCGGGCAGGGAGCCGGGCTCGGCCGCCAGGACGGCGGCCACACCCGCGGCGCCGGACGGCTCCACGATCTGCTTGCCCCGCTCGGCGACGAGCAGCAGGGCGCGCGACATCTCCTCCTCGGACACGGTGCGCACCTCCACGCCCAGGCGCTGCAGCACCTCGAACGGGACGTCACCGGGCAGGCCGATCGCGATGCCGTCGGCCATCGTCGCCCCCAGCCGGCCCGCGAGGGGGTGCCCCGCGGCGAGCGACGCCGGGTAGGCGGCGGCCGTCTCGGCCTGGACGCCGACCACCTTGACGTGCGGTGCCGCCTCCGCGAGCACGGTGGCGATG
Source organism: Isoptericola sp. NPDC057191 (assembly GCF_042670225.1). Taxonomy (NCBI): domain Bacteria; kingdom Bacillati; phylum Actinomycetota; class Actinomycetes; order Micrococcales; family Promicromonosporaceae; genus Isoptericola; species Isoptericola sp. NPDC057191. Next base: position 12,150 of record NZ_JBHUWC010000092.1, read on the forward strand.
CCGGCCACGAGACCGCCGCCGCCCAACGGGACGACGACGGTGCCGACGTCGGGCACCTGCTCCAGGATCTCGAGGGCCACGGTGCCCTGGCCCGTCACGACGTCCAGGTGGTCGAACGGGTGGATCAGCGTGCGGCCGGACCGGGCCGCCTCCGCGCGCGCCACGACCAGCGCCTCGTCCACGCTGTCGCCGACCTGGCGCACCTCGGCCCCGTAGCCCCGCGTGGCCGCGAGCTTGGGCACGGAGGCGTCCACGGGCATGTAGACGATCGCGTGGATGCCGAGCATCTGGGCGGCGAGCGCCACGCCCTGCGCGTGGTTGCCCGCGCTGGCCGCGACGACGCCGCGCGCCTTCTCCTCGTCCGACATCCGGCTCAGGCGCGTGTACGCGCCGCGGATCTTGAACGAGCCGGCGCGCTGCAGGTTCTCGCACTTGAGGACGACGGGCGCGCCCGCGGCCTCGCTCATGGCGCGGAACGCCTGCACCGGGGTGCGGGTGATGACGCCGTCGAGCAGCTGTGCGGCGGCGCGGACGTCGTCGAGGGTGACGCGGTCGATCGGGGGGTGCTGTGCCACTTACCTGTTCTCTCCTGCCGGGCCCACGTCGGGCGAGGCAGGGGCGTCGGTCGTGGTGCTGTCCGAGGCGCCCGTCGTGCCCGTCGTCTCCTGCGACGACGTCCGTCCCGACCAGAGCAGGGTACCGGGCAGCTGGGGGCGTCGGCGCAGCAGCGGCACGTGGTCCTCGGTGCCGAGCTCGGGGAACTTGTCGTGCCCGTTCAGGTACAGCAGGATCGTGTTGAGCACGGCCGCGAGGGGCACGGCGAACAGGGCCCCGACGATGCCCGCGGCGAAGCTGCCGGCGGCGACGACGAGGACCACGGCCACGGGGTGCAGCGACACCGCGTGCCCCATGAGGAACGGCTGCAGGATGTGGCTCTCCGCCTGCTGCACCAGCAGCACGATGCCGAGCATGATGAGGGCGGCGACCCAGCCGTTCGCCACCAGGACGACGGCGGTGGCGATGGCCCCGGTGACGATCGCACCGATGATCGGCACGAACGAGCCGACGAAGACCAGGATGCCGATCGGGAGCGCGAGCGCCGGGACGAAGAACGCCGACCCCACGCCGATGCCCACGGCGTCGACGAACGCCACGAGGATCTGGGTCCGCACGTACGCGGACAGGGTGACCAGCCCGCGCCGCCCGGCCTGGTGCACCTGCTCCCGTGCCCGCATCGGCAGCAGGTTGACCAGCCAGGTCCAGATGGTGCGGCCGTCGAGCAGGAAGAAGATCGTGCAGAAGAGGGCGATGAGCGCCCCCACGAGGACGTGGCCCACGGTGGTCGCGGCGCCGAGCGCGCCGGAGACCAGCCCTGAGCTCTCGACGAGCGAGCCTTGGAGCTGTTGCCCGTAGTCGGAGAGCTGCTTCGCGTCGAGCTGGAGCGGACCTTCGGCGAGCCACGTCGTGAACTGCTTGAAGCCGGCGACGGCCTGGTCGGCGAGGTCCTGGAAGCCGCCGACGATCGAGGTTCCTGCCAGCGTGACGAGCGCGCCGACCAGCACGATGAGCCCGATGATCGACAGCGCCGTCGCGAGTCCGCGGCTCACGTGCCACCGCTCGAGGGTGCGGCGCACGGGCGCGAGCAGGATCGTCAGGAGCAGCGCGATCGCGACGGGGACGACGATCGTCTTCAGCGCGGCCAGCAGCCACAGCAGGGCCGCGACGGCTGCCGCGATCAGCAGGATCCGCCACGACCAGGAGGCCGCGGCGCGGATGCTCAGCGGGACGGCGTCCGCGCCGGAGGGAGAGGTGCGTTCCGAGCTCACGAAGAGACTTTAGGCCGCGCAGGATGGCGGCGCGCGAGGGCCACGCCCGGCACGCCGAGGGTGCCGAACAGGTGGTTGTGCACCCCATGGACGCTCAGAACGTGCGCAACCGCCTGTTCGGCACCCGGTGGCCGGGTTCTCAGGTCGGCGGACGGCGCTTCTGCGGGTAGGGCGTCTCGCCACGCTCGAGCATCGCGACGTACTTCGCGACGTTGCGCTCTCGCGCCTGGGGCGTCTTGAGGGTGCCGAGGCGGTGCAGGATCGCGAACCGGTTCTGGGAGGTCAGGACGTCGAACTGGGCCGACGCCGCCGGGCTGGCCGCGAGCGCCGCGGCGAGGTCGGTCGGCACCTCCGCCCGTGCGGGGCCGTGATAGGCGTCGTCCCAGCGCCCGTCTGCCTTGGCGGCGTCGATCTCCGCCTGCCCGCGGGGCCGCATCCGACCTTCGTCGATGAGACGGGCGACGATCTCCTGGTTGCGCACCGACCACCGGCTGCGTGCCCTGCGGGGGCAGAACCGCTGCAGCATCGTGTCGGCGCCCAGGCTGCGCATCTGCGCGTCGATCCAGCCGCTGCACAGTGCCTCGTCGAGCGCTGACGCGTGGGTGAGCGTCGTGGGTGCCGGGCGTCCCTTCTTCGCGAGCACCAGCCACGCGCCGTCGGGGCAGGAGTCCTCGTGCTCGTCGAGCCACGCCCGCCATGCCGCGGGGTCGGGCAGCACGAGCTGCTCCGGGTCGTCCCTGCGAGTTTCGGCCATGCCGGGACGGTAGCGCCCCGTCGACCGGGCGTCACGAGGGCACGTGGGCGCGTGGGGAACACCGGTGCCCCCGGCGTCGTTGCGCCTACCGGGACGGCTACGTCCCGATCAAGGAGGTAAACGCGATGAACTCGATCTTCGACCAGCTGCTCGGCCGCTCCGGCAAGACCACGATGGTGGCGCCGGAGGCCGCGCTCCCCGGGCGCGAGTCGCCCGTCCTGCCCGCCGCCCGCCCGCACACGGTGCTCGGCACGTCGATCGTCGGCCCGTGGCCTGAGGGGACGCGCGTGCTGTACCTGGCGATGGGCTGTTTCTGGGGAGCCGAGGAGATCTTCTGGCAGGTGCCGGGTGTGGTGAGCACCGCCGTCGGGTACATGGGCGGCACGACGCCGAACCCGACGTACGAGGAGGTGTGCACGGCGCGCACGGGGCACACCGAGACCACCCTCGTGGCCTACGACCCGACGAAGGTCTCCGAGACCGAGCTGCTCAAGATCTTCTGGGAGCGGCACGACCCGACGCAGGGCTTCCGTCAGGGCAACGACGTCGGTACGCAGTACCGGTCCGCCGTCTACTGGACCACGCCTGAGCAGGAGCAGGCGGTGCGCGAGACCGCGGAGAAGTATGCCGGGGTCCTCGCCGCCAAGGGCTACGACCCGATCACCACCGAGCTGCGTCCCGCCGTCGAGGCCGGACCGTTCTACTACGCCGAGGACTACCACCAGGAGTACCTGTCCGACGCGAAGAACCCGCACGGGTACCGCTGCCACGCCACGACGGGCGTCCCGTACCCGGACGCCGCCTAGCGAGCCCGAACGGGCGCCGGGACGAGGTCTCGTCC
>NZ_JBHUWC010000093.1:0-15253 GCF_042670225.1 Isoptericola sp. NPDC057191
GTTCGTCGGCGCCCGCGCGGCGTAGCCCCGCGCCCCGCCGCGGCGCGGGGCCCGGGGCCGCCCCGGCCGGCCGCGCGGCGGGCCGCGACGTCCGGGCGTCAGGCGCGGGCGGTCGCCAGGACCTCCGCGGGCCCGCGCCCGGCCAGGCCCATGAGGCGGTCGAGGGCGTGCCGCGCCTCGGCGCGGTCGTCCTCCTGCGCGGCGAGCACGAGCGAGTACAGGTCCTTCGGGTCCTCGGGCTCGGCGACGAGGTCCAGGTGCTGCAGCAGCCCGGCGGGCACGTCGTCGTGCACGAACCGCAACGTGGCCCAGTCCTCGACGGCGAAGCCGACGGAGTCGAAGACGGTCACCGTCGCGTCGTCGGGCGTGCGGCGGTCGCCGGCGCGCCGTTCGAACGCCGCCTCCGGGCCGACGGTGGCGGGCGCACCGCGGCGCCCGTCCCGGTGGCCGGCCACGACCTCCCACAGCTCGGTGACGGCGACGTCGGGCGTCTGCTGGATCTCCCCCTCGACGCGGGTCTGCGGCTCGTACTCGACGTACACGTCGGCACCCCGCAGGATCGCCGGGTCGAGCTCCGTCTTGCCCGGGCAGTCCCCGCCGATCGCGTTGACGTGCACGCCGGGGTTGGCGAGGCGGAACACCATGTCGTGCGTGAGCACGGTCGCGTTCGCCTTGTCCGCGGTGCAGGTGGTGATGACGTCGGCGCCGGTCACGGCGTCCGCCGCGTCGGACGCCTCGTGGACCGTGAAGCCGAGAGCGCGTGCGTGCCGCGCCAGCTTGGCCTGCGCGCCCGGGTCGGTGTCCCAGACGCGCAGGTGCGTGACGCCGAGCGCGGCGCGCATGCCCAGGGCCTGGAACTCCGACTGCGAGCCCGCGCCGATCAGGGCGAGGGTCCGCGACCCCGCGCGGGCCAGGTACCGCGCGGCGAGAGCGGACGTCGCCGCCGTCCGCAGGGCGGTGAGGAGCGTCATCTCGGCGAGGAACGTGGGGTACCCGTTGCGCACGTCGGCGAGGACGCCGAACGCCGTCACCGTCTGGAAGCCGCGCACAGGGTTGCGCGGGTGGCCGTTGACGAACTTGAAGCCGTACGTGACGTCGTCGCTCGCGGGCATGAGCTCGATGACCCCGTCGCGCGAGTGGGACGCGATGCGGGCGCGCTTGTCGAGGTCGGGCCAGCGCACGAAGTCGGCGGCGAGCGCGTCGACGAGGCGGGCGATGACAGCCTCCGGGCCGCGGTGGGCGACCCATCGCGCGGTGGACGCGACGTCGAGGAACGGGACGGTCGTCATGCGCGGACCTCCAGGTCAGCAGGGTCAGCAGGGTCGGCAGGGTCGGCGGGCTCAGCAGGGCCGGCGGGTGCAGGGCGCAGCTCGAGCGTGCAGCACTTCACGGAGCCGCCGCCCTTGAGCAGCTCGGACAGGTCGACGCCCACCGGCTCGAAGCCGCGCTCGCGGAGACGGGCGTGCATCCCGGTGGCGCGGTCGGTGAGGAACACGTGCCGTCCGTCGGAGACGGCGTTGAGGCCGAGCACCGCGGCGTCCTCGGGCGTCGCGAGGACGGCCTCGGGGTAGCGCTCGGCGAGCACCGCCTGCGACGCGGGCGTGAACGCCTCGGGCAGGTAGGCGATCGTGGCGGGCGCGGTGCCCGCGTCGAGGACGGTCAGCGCGGTGTCCAGGTGGTAGTAGCGCGGGTCCACGAGCTCGAGCGTCAGGACCTCGACGCCGAGGAGCGCGGCGACCTCGGCGTGCGCGGCGCGGGAGGTGCGGAACCCGGTGCCGGCCAGCATCACGTCGCCGGCGAGCAGCAGGTCGCCCTCGCCCTCGTTCTGCTCGGTCGCCTGGCCGAGGCTGATGACGCCCTCGCCCGCCCCGGCGAACCACTTCGCGTACGCGACGCCCTCCGGGCGCCGTTCCGGGTAGGTGAACTGCGCCGCGAGCGCCCGGCCCTCGACGACGACGCCACCGTTCGCGGCGTACACCATGTCGGGCAGCCCGGGCACGGGGTCGATCACCTCGACCGTGTGGCCGTACGCCTCGTAGGTGGCGCGCAGGCGCTCCCACTGCGCGAGGGCGCGCCCGCTGTCGACGGGGACGCCGAGGTCCATCCAGGGGTTGATCTCGTAGACCACGTCGAAGTAGGTGGGCGGGCACATGAGGAAGCGGCGCGGGGTCGCGGTGCGCTCCGGGGTCCGCGCGGGCTGGGGCGCCGACGTCGTCGTCGGTGTGAGGGCCGTCATGACCGGGACGCTAGGGCCCCGGACGTTGTGCGCGACGCGCGATCTGTTGCGCGTCCTGCGCCCAGACCTGGCGAATCGTGCGTGCAGGTTGAAGAATCCGAGCATGAGCTGGTGGTGGAGGGTGTCGGTGCTGCCATGGACGCGGTGAACCGCCGGATCGTCGGGCACCTGTTGCGCGACGGGCGCGCGACCTACGCCGACATCGGCGCGGAGGTGGGCCTGTCGGCGCCCGCGGTGAAGCGGCGCGTGGACGTCATGCTGGCGCGGGGAGAGATCACCGGGTTCACGGTGCGGGTGGCCCCGGAGGAGCTGGGCTGGGGCGTCGAGGCGTACGTCGAGCTGTTCTGCCGTGGCAACGTCTCCCCCGCCACGCTGCGTCGCGACCTGGCCACCATCCCGGAGATCGTGCGCGTCGACACGGTCACCGGCGAGGCCGACGCGATGGTGCAGATCATGGCGGGCGGCATGGCGGACGTGGAACGCACCGTGGAGGCCATCCGCGGCAGCGCCCGCGTGGACAAGACGCGCACGTCGCTGGTCATGACCCGGGTCATCGACCGGCCGCCTCGGGCGGGGTCCGGCGCGACGGACCCGAGTCCGACGGCGCCCGCACCGTCACCGGCACCGGCCACACCCCTCACGCCGTCCGACGGCGAGGCGTGACGTGGGCGCCCGGCCCCGCGTGGCCGGCGTGCTGCGGCTGCCGGCCGTCGCCGTCGCAGGGGCCATGACAGCCGTCTCGGCCGTGGCCGTCCTGGCCCTCGCCGCGTGCACGCCGCCCGCCGGCGACGCGGACCGGCTGCCCGACGACGTCGCGCCAAGGCTGACCGCGGAGCTGCGCCAGGAACGCACCCAGTACGCCGACCGCAGGGCGTCGCTGCACGTCACCAACGGGTCCGACCGCACGGTGACGCTGCTCGGCGGCACGCTGGTGGTGCCGGGCTACGGCCCGAGCAGCCCCGACGGCACCCCGCGGGCGCGGACGCTCGGCCCCGGGGCGGGGCGCGACGTGCGCCTGCGCCTGGGCGACGTCGACTGCGACGGCCCGGGCCCGGAGGCCCTGGCCGGCGCGGCGGCCCAGACGACACCGGTCGCGACGGCGACCGTCCGGCTGACCGCGGGAGAGTCGTCGGGTCCTGCCGACCCGACGGCCGGGACCGCCGTCGAGGTCGACGTCACCGACCCGCTCGGCCGGCTCGCCGCCGTGCGCACGGAGGCGTGCGCGGAGCAGCTCGTCGCGTCCGGGGTCGCGCTCCGCGTGACGGACGTCCGGCCCGCCCGGGTGCGGACCTCCGGCGGCGTCGTCGCGGGCGGCCGCATCACGCTCGCCGTCGACCCCGTGCCCGGCGGTCCCGACGTGCGGCTGGTGCAGATCGCCGGCACCACGCTGCTCTCCCCCGCCCGCGGCCGCGCCTGGGGGGCTGACGACCTGGCCGGCCAGGCGGACGGGCAGGTCGTGCTCGACCTCGTCCCGGCGCGCTGCGACCCGCACGTCGTGGCGGAGGACAAGCGCGGCACCTTCCTGCCCGTGCACGCCGAGGTGGACGGCCGCCCGCAGCCGGAGATCTACGTGCCGATGACGGACGACCAGCGCGCCGCGACGTACGACCTCGTGCACGACGCCTGCGGCTGGTAGCGGTCAGACCCAGACGGTGGCGAGCCAGGTCGCGATCCCGGCGAGCACCACGAGGGCGACGTTCAGCCCGACGAGGCGCGCCTCGTCGCGGGACAGGTGCAGCGCCGCGGCCCCGACCTGGAGGACGACGAACCCGGCCGCCGCGACGAGGGCGAGCCACGGCGCGACGCCCACGAGCGGGGGCAGCAGCAGGCCGACCGCCCCGAGGAGCTCGACCGCCCCGATCGCCCGGACGGCGGGCAGGGGGATCGTGTCGACCCAGCCCATCATGGGGCGCAGCCGTTCCCTGCTCTGCAGCACCTTCTTGCTTCCCGCGTAGCCGTAGAAGACGGCCAGCAGGGCGGCGACGATCCAGTAGGCGACGGTCATGGTGGTCTCCGACTCTCCGGCGCCCCGGGGGTGCGATGGCTACGGTGCGATGGTTACTGCTGGTGCGTAGCCGCATCATGCGTGAGCATCGGAGGGGGTACAAAAGGCACACCGGTGTTCGTCAGGCACGAGGGGACGGTCATGTCGCACTACGAGGACACGTGCAAGATCCGCGGCGACCGGGGACGCGCGATCCGCGGGGTCCTGGACCGCGTGGCCGACAAGTGGACGCTGCTGGTCGTCGCGACGCTCGACGACGGACGCCTGCGGTTCACCGACCTGCAGCGACGCATCCCGGGCATCTCGCAGCGCATGCTGACCCTGACGCTCCGCCACCTGGAGCGGGACGGGCTCGTCACGCGGACCGCCTACGCCGAGGTGCCGCCGCGCGTCGAGTACGAGCTCACCGAGGTAGGGGCGACGCTCATCGGCCCTGCGCTCGCCCTCGCCGACTGGGCGATCGCGAACAACCCGGCGATCGAGGCGAACCGGGAGGGCTTCGACGCCCGGGCGGCACGCAAGGCCGCCCGCTCCGGCCGCACACGACCCGAGGTGGGCTGATCCGGTCGGACCAGCCCACCTCGGGTCGGCAGAGACGGGGCCGTCAGGGCCGGTGAGCCCTGTGCGCCCGGTCAGCGCTCGGTCAGAGCCCGCCGAGGATGACGTCCCACAGGCTCTTGACCTTGATGGTCGTGGTGGTCGTGGCGGCCTCGGTGGTGTCGTCGCCCGAGTAGTGCAGCTCCACCTCGACGGTGCCCGGCTTGAACGGCCCGACCCACAGCCGTGCGTCGCCCTTCCGGTTCAGGGTGTCGACGTCGACCCGCTTGCCCTTGATCGTGGCGGTGACCTTGCCGGTCGGGGTGCCGTCCGGGGTGTCCACCGATACGTCGATGCGCGCCGGCTGGAGCCACGCGACGACCGTCTTCGGGGCGCGCACCGTCAGGGTCGGCGTGGCCTTCGCCGGCTCGGTCACCTCGATCGGCACCGTCACCTCGGTCCGGGTCGCGGCGCCCGTCAGCGTGAGCGTGGCCCCACCCGCAGGGGCGTCGGCCGGGAGCTGGACGGACACCGACGCGGTCCCGATCGCGTCGTCGGGCGTGGTGCCCGCGGCGGTCGTGACGGGGGCCGTGCCGAGCACCGTGTCCCCGAGGGAGACGGTGAGCTCGGGGTCGGTGACGTCGCCCGGCGCGGACATCGACCAGGAGGAGACGTCGAAGGCCACGGTGTCGCCGGGCGCGTACGCCTCGGGCGCGTCCGCGGGGAACGAGACGCCGACGGCGCGCTGGCTCGGGTCCACGGCCAGCGGGCCGTCAGCCGTGTGCGACGCCATGTAGTCGACGAACGCCGACAGGTCCGCCTTGCCGGTGTCACGCGCGTTCGCCCCGCCCGCGAAGGCCCGGAAGTTGTCCCCGCCGGCCGCGAGGAACGAGTTCGCCGTGACCGAGTACGACGCGGCCGGGTCGAGCGCCACGCCGTCGAGCCACATGCCGGTGATCCGGTCGCCCTCCGGCCGGTTCGCGTCGAACGTGTACCGGAAGCCGTCGGAGACGCCGAGGCGCAGGAACGGGCGCGTCGGCACGTTCCCGTCCTTGTCGCGCTGCCACTGCTGCTCGAGGACGGTCTTGATCTGCGCGCCCGTGAGGCTCATGTTGACGAGCGTGTTGGCGAACGGCTGCACCAGAGCCGCCTGCTTGTAGGTGAGGGTGCGCGGGAACGCGCCCGTGCCGGTGCCGACCATGTCGGCGCGCAGGCCGCCCGGGTTCATGAACGCGATCTGCGCCGCGCCCGACTCCGGGGCCTCGGTGGCCCACCGCTGCACCTCGGCCACCAGGTTGCCGAGCGTGGACTCGCCGCCCCGGTTCTCCGCGCCCGACGAGAGCTTGGCGCGGTTGAACGCGCCGCCGATCTGACCGAGCGGCTCCGCGCCGAGCACGTCGCCCTGCTTCACGGCGTCCGACACGATCGTGGTGACGGCCGGGTCGGCCGGGTAGTTGCCCGCCAGCGGCAGGACGGCCGTGCGGACGCCGGCGACGTCGCCCGTCGCCGCGTCGACGGAGTACACGAGCTGGTTGAGGTTGTAGCCGTACTGGCCCGCGGAGACCACGGGCCGCTCCGTCACGGCGCGGCCGGCCCACTCGTCCACGGGGAACTTGCAGTCGTAGGCGAGGTGCGTGTGCCCGGACACGATGGCGTCGACCTCGGGGCTGACGTCGTTGACGATGTCGGCGAACGCGTTGTCCGCCGTCGGCATCGAGGCGCAGTCCGTGGACTGCGCGCCCTCGTGCACCAGCAGGACGACGACGTCGGCACCCTCGGCCTTGAGGGCGTCCGCCTCCTCGTTCGTGGTGTCGACGATGCTCTGCACGTCGAGGTCCGCGATGCCCGCCGGGCTCACGAGCGCGGGCAGCTCCTCGGTGACGGCGCCGACGAAGCCGACCTGCACGTCACCGAAGTCCTTGATCCACGTGGCCGGGACGGCGTCGTCGCCCGTCGCCCGCACCTTGAGGTTCGCCGCGACGTACTGCCACTGCGCGCCGCCGTACGGGTTCGTCTCGGCGTCGTAGGGCGCCATCACCCGGTTCAGCAGGTCGTCGTAGCCCTGGTCCAGCTCGTGGTTGCCGACGGCCGACACGTCGAGGCCCGCGGCGTTGAGGGCGTCGATCGTGGGCTTGTCGTGCTGGATGAACGACTCGAAGGTCGAGGCGCCGATGAGGTCGCCCGCCGCCGCGAACACGGTGTTCGGGTTCTCGGTGCGCAGCTGCTGCACGGCGCCGGCCAGCACCGCGGCGCCGGCCTCGGTGCCGTTCGCCTGGATGCGGCCGTGGAAGTCGTTGGTGGCGAGGATCTGGACGTCGACGATCGGGTCGGCGCTGGCGGACACCGCGCCGGCGGTGGCGATCCCCGCGAAGGCGAGGGTCACGCACGTGACGCCGGCGGTCCGCCGGCGTGCGGGAGGACGAGCGAGAGACATGGGTGCGCTCCTGGGTATGCGGTTGTGACCGGGGCCACGCTAGCGGCGCCCGGCGACACCGGCGTGGCGCGCGGGGTAACGATCAGGAAACCGTCGTCGGCTCCCTGGGCTCGACGTCGGGCTCGACGTCGGGCTCGACGTCGGGCTCAGACGCGGTCACCGGGGTGCCCAGGTGCCCGGTGCGGCGCAGCCACCGCTCGGCCAGCAGCGTCGTCAGCGGCGGCACGGCCGCAGCGAGCGCCACCAGCGTGCGGAACCAGCCCCACCGCAGCCGCACCGCCGCGACCAGCGTGATCACGACGTACGCCACGAACGCCGCGCCGTGCAGCCGGCCGAACAGCCAGACCCCCGCCTCGGTGGACTCCGTGACGTACTTGAGGAACATGCCGACCAGCAGGCCTGCCCAGGTGAACGCCTCGACCACGGCGACGACGGCGAACACCCGGCCCACGACGGACAGGGGCTGGCGGGCGGGGGACGTGTCGGGCATGGCAGGCGTGGCAGGCATGGCGGACCTCTCGTCGGGCGGGCGGTCGGGCCAGTCTGCACGACGACCGCTGCTCACCCGTCCGACGAGATGACGCCGCGTCGGGTCACGACGGTAGGAGTCAGGCGAGCGGGCCCAGTGCCGCGCGCCGGTCGGTGCCCGCGAGCGCCGCCGCGACGGCCGGCTCGTCGAGCACCGCGACCAGCCGCTTCTCCTCGTACCGGAAGTGCGTCTCCATGACGGCGTCGATGCCGTCCAGGTGCCGCTCGAGGGTGGCGGCGTCGGCCTGGGCGTCGACGGCACGGGCGAGCTCGCCGAGCAGGTGGTCCAGCGTCCGGTGGTCGCGCTGCAGCTCGGCGACGACGCCCGTGAGGTCGGGGCGCAGGTCGAGCAGGGTGGTGAAGACGCTGGTGTCCTCGCCGCGGTGGTGACCTTCGAGAGCCTGGCAGAAGCCGTGGCAGTACAGGCCGAGCCGGTGGCGCGGGTCAGCTGTCGCGCCGAGGGCCTCGGCGTCGGAGACGGCCTCGCGGGCCACCTCCATGGCGTCGCGCAGGCGGGCGTGCACGGTGCGCAGCTCCTGGCCCCAGGCGACGAGGCGGGCGGTGTCGGACGACGGGTCGGTGACGGGACCGGGGTCCGGGTTCAGGTTCGGGTTCGGGGTGGGGTCGGGGTTCGGCACGATGCGACGACCCTAGTGCGGGCCGGCGACGCGCGGCGGGCGAGGCCCTGGTCACGGCGCCGTCGTCCGCCGTCCACCTCCTGTCCGTCGAGCGGTCATGCGCTCCCGATGGGATGGTCGGGCAACGGACGACCCTTGCCAGCCACCTTCTGGAGGACGACATGGACCACCGCAGCTCCGCACCCGCCGGCGTCACCCGCCGCGGCGCCCTGGCCGCCGCCGGGACCCTCGGCGCCCTGGGCGTCGCGGGCGCCCTCGCCGCCCCTGGCGCGGCCGCGGCCACGACCGCCACCCGCCCGCGCCAGGGCGCGCTGATCGGCCCGGCCCGGGGCTCCACCCTGCACGCGATGAGCTTCAACATCCGCCTGGACCGCGAGGACGCGACGCACCCCGGCGAGCCGGACCACTGGCCGGACCGCGCCCCGCTCGTCAGCGCGTTCCTCGCCCTGGAGCAGCCGACGATCCTCGGGGTCCAGGAGGCCGAGTTCCAGCAGCTCGTCGCCGTCGAGGACGGGCTGGGCAAGCACTACCGCACCGTCGGCTACGGCCGCTCGGGCGGCGCGGACGGCGAGCACTCCGCGGTCTTCTACGACGCGCGGCGCCTCACGCTGCTGTGGTGGGACCAGTTCTGGCTGTCCGACACCCCGGACGTCATCGGTTCCGCCACGTGGGGCAACTCGGTGACCCGCATCGTCACCTGGGCCCGCTTCCGCGACCAGCGCACCGGCACCGAGTTCGTGCACGTGAACTCGCACTTCGACCACCAGTCGGAGAACGCGCGCGTGCGCAGCGCCGAGGTGGTGCGCGACCTCGCGGCCGGCTTCGGGCTGCCCGTCGTCTTCACGGCGGACTGCAACGCCGCCGCGGAACGGTCCGCCCCGTACGACGTCCTCGTCACCGACGGCGGGCTGCTCGACACCTGGCGCGCCGCGGCGAAGCAGCTCACCCCGGAGGTCGGGTCGTTCCCGAACTACGGCACGCCCGTGCCCGGCGGGGACCGCATCGACTGGGTCCTCGCCACCCCGGGCACCGAGGTGCTCGCCGCGACCATCAACTCCTGGACGAAGGACGGCCGCTACCCCAGCGACCACACCCCCGTGCAGGCGCTGCTGCGCCTCGCGTGAACGCCGTCCAGCGATGAGTTCGGCGGGCCTGCGGCGTCGACCAGGAATGACACGACACCTCGGGCCCGCCGACGGCGACTCCCTCGGCCCGGAACGGTTCGCCGACGTCGACGGCGTCCGCCTGTGCTACCAGTCCGTCGGCGACCCCGCCGACCCCACGGTCCTGCTGGTCGGAGGCGTCGGGTCACCGATGGACTGGTGGCCGGCGGACCTGTGCGCGGCGCTCGCGGAGCGGGGCCGGCACGTCGTGCGGTACGACCACCGCGACACGGGCCGGTCCACCACCTGCCCGCCCGGCGCGCCGGACTACACCGGCCGGGACCTCGCGGAGGACGCCCTGCGGGTGCTCGACGACCTGGGCGTCGCCCGGGCGCACCTCGTGGGCCTGTCGATGGGCGGCGTCATCGCCCAGGAGCTCGCGCTCGAGCACCCGGACCGCGTCGCGGGCCTCACGCTGGTCGCCACCAGCCGCGCCGTCCGCGGCCCTGGCGACGCGGACCTCCCGCCGTCGGCGCCCGAGCTGCACGGCCTCTGGGACGGCCCCTCCCCCGACCCCGCCGACACCGCCGCGCTGGTCGACGCCGCCGTCGCGGAGGACCGCGCGCTCACCGGCCGGGGCGACTTCGACGAGTCGCGCACCCGCGCCGTCGCCGCCCGCGCCGTCGAGCGCTCGACCGACCCGACCGCCGGGACCAACCACTTCGCGGCCGAGCCCGGCGCCCCGTTCGCGGGCACCCTCGCCGACGTCGGCGTCCCGACGCTCGTCGTGCACGGCCGCGAGGACCCGCTGTTCCCCGGCCACGGCGCCGCGCTGGCCGCGGAGATCCCCGGCGCGCGGCTGCTGCTGCTCGACGGCGTGGGTCACCAGGTGCCGCCGCCGTCCTCGTGGGAGGTGCTGCTGCCTGCCCTGGTCGAGCACACCCGGGAGCGCGACGAGCCGTAGCGGGTGGAGGATGACGGCATGCCTTCCCTCACCCTGACCGCCTGGGGCCACGCCGGGATCCGCCTGGAGCGGGACGGACGCACCCTCGTCGTCGACCCGGGCACGTTCACCGACCCGCGCGTCCTGGCGGGCGCCGACGCCGTCCTCGTCACGCACGAGCACCCGGACCACGTGGACGTGCCGCGCGTCGCGGCGGCGCTCACCGACGACCCGGCGCTGGAGCTGTGGGCCCCGGCGTCCGTCGTCGAGCAGCTGACCGACGCCGGTGCGCCCGCCGACCGCCTGCATGCCGTCGACGGTGGTGCGTCGTTCGACGCCGCGGGCTTCGCCGTGCAGGCGGTGGGCCACGTGCACGCGACCATCCACCCGGACCTGCCGCCGCCCGCCAACGTCGCCTACCTCGTCGACGGCGTCGTCCTCCACCCCGGCGACTCGTTCACGCCCCCGCCCGCGGGGGCGCGGGTGGAGGTGCTGGCCCTGCCGGTGGCCGCGCCGTGGCTCAAGCTCTCCGAGTCGGTCGACTACCTGCGGCAGGTGGCCCCGCGGGTCGCCGTCCCGATCCACGACGCGATCCTCAACGACGCCGGCCTCGCGCTCGTCGACCGCGTCGCGGGTGGGCTGGGCGGCGCGCAGTACCGGCGGCTCGCACCCGGCGAGCCCCTCGAGGTCCCGCTCCCCTGAGCCGCTCCCCTGGCCTCGGCGCGGGGGTTCAGGTACGGCTCAACGGCACCACGTCGGCCAGGGTCGCCTGCAGCTCCGCCGAGCCGCCCGCCGGGCGGAACCCCAGGGCCGTGTTGATGGCCAGCATCGGGGCGTTGGTCTCGTTGTTCCAGGTGGAGATGCGCCGGGTGCCGGGGCGCAGCCGCGCGTGCTCACGCAGGTTCACCGCCTTGAGCAGCATCCCGAGCCGGTGCCCGCGGTGCTCCGGCAGCACGACCGTGCTGTCCTGGTCCGTGAGTTCCGGGCGGTCGTGCGCGAAGACGAGCAGCGTCATGCCCGCCAGCGTGCCCGTGGCGACGTGCTCCGCGACGGCGACGAGGCCGCTCTTGCCGCGCTCGGCGCGCTTCGCCTCCTCCTCGCGGATCCGCTCTCCGTCCCACCGCTCGACCTCCAGCGCGAGGCCGCCGTTCGGTTCGTCCTCGGAGAGCTTCTGCTCCAGCCCGGCGAGCTGCGCCACCCACTCCTGCGGTGCCGGGTCCTGCCAGGTGTGCACCCGGTAGGCGTCGCCGGCGTGCGCCGCGGCCTCGGCGACGAACCCGTCGACGACGCCGTCCGGCAGCGGGGTGTCCAGCACGGAGCGCCGGCTCACGATCTCCAGCCGCAGGCCCGCGCGACGCGCGAACCGCATCCCGGGAAGGTCGGCGGACACGTGGCCGGCCCCCTCGGCGGGAGCCAGCGCGTCGGGCGCGTCCGCTGGCGGCTCGGCGGCGAACTCCACCTCCGCGAAGACCGTGGTGCGGCCCTCCGTGAGCGCGACCCGGCGCAGCCGGTCCGCGATGGCCGAGCCGATCCCCTGCCGGCGGTGCGAGGGCAGGACGGCGATCCGCACGACGGCGAGATGGCGGTTGTCCGTCACGGGCAGCAGCAGCACGCCGTGCCCGACGACGCGGGGCGCGCCGTCGTCGCCCTCCACGGCGACCCACCTGTACCGCCGGGCGCGCTCCGGGTGGAGGTCGCCCACCAGGATGTCGACGGCGCGCGGCGGGAAGTCGTCGTGGCCGAGGTCGGCGAGCGCCACCTCCCGCTCCACCGCGGCGATGCCGTGGTACGCCCACGCGTCGGGGGCGTCGAGACGGTCGGCTCGGGGCGGTTCGAGGAGGCGCCACGTCGGGGTGGTCGCGGGGGTGCTCATGGGCCCACGGTGCGCCCTGGATCCCCGCCGCGCCACGCATTTCCGCGGCTTCCCTTCGCGCGTCCCGCGCCGCGACGCGTAGGGTGCCTGACCGTGACGACCGAGACCCCGCTGCCGGTGACCACGGGCCGACTGGTCCTGCGCGCGCACCGCGCGGAGGACCTCGAGCCCCTGCTCGCCTACTACGCCGACCCCGACGTGGCCCGCTACCTGCTCGAGGAGCCGTGGACGCCGGAGGTCGCGGAGGCGCAGCTCGCCAAGCGTCTCGCCCGCACGACGATCGACGAGCCCGGCTCCGCCCTCGCGCTGGTCGTGGAGCACGACGGCCAGGTCGTCGGCGACGTCGCCCTGTGGACGACGGGCGACACGGTCTCCCGGGGCGAGATCGGCTGGGTCTTCCACCCCGGCCACACCGGCCAGGGCTTCGCGACCGAGGCGGTGCGCGCCGTCCTCGACCTCGCGTTCGACTTCTACGGCATGCACCGCGTCGTCGCGCAGCTCGACGCCCGCAACGAGGCGTCCGCGCGGCTCTGCGAGCGGGTCGGCATGCAGCGCGAGGGGCACCTGCGCGCCGACTGGTGGTCCAAGGGCGAGTGGACGGACACCCTCGTCTACGGCCTCCTCGCCACGGACCGCACGACTCCCTGACCCTCCGGGGCAACCTCCCGACCGTCGGCGGCGTCTATGGTCCATGCAGACACGACGCAGGCGGTACCCATGACGAGTCACGGCGTCCCGACGCTCGTCGGCGAGACGAGCGACGACCGCGTCCAGGTCGTGGCGGCGGGCCAGACCGCGGCGGAACGCTTCACGGCGTTCGCCGCAGCGAGCACGCCCGCCCTCTCCCGGATCGCCTACCTCCTGTGCGGGGACGAGCACCGCGCGGGCGACCTGGTCCAGCTCGCGCTCGAACGGACCTACCGCGCCTGGGGACGGGTCGGCGACGGCGACCCGTTCGCGTACGCGCGCCGCGTCCTTGCCACGGCGCGCATCGACGGCTGGCGCCGCACGCGCCACGACGTGCTGTCCGACCCGGCGGACCTGCGCCCCGCCCCCGAGCCCGACGCGACCCGCACCGTGGTGGACCGCGACCAGCTGGTGCGCGCGCTGCGGGAGCTGCCCGAGGGCCAGCGCCGCGTCGTCGTCCTGCGCTACCTCCTCGACTGCTCGGAGGCGCAGACCGCCGACGAGCTGGGGATCTCGGTGGGCGCGGTGAAGTCGGGCGGGTCCCGCGGGCTGGCGCGACTGCGCCGGCTGCTGGGTGCGGAGGGCACGCACGGCACCACACCGACCACACCGACCACACCGACCGCACCGACCGCACCGACCGCACCGACCGCACCGACCGCGACGACGAGGAAGGGGACGGTCCGATGACCCTCCAGGACGACTTTCTGGCAGAGCTCCAGCACGCCGCCGGCCAGGTGGGACCGGTGACCGGGCTCGACGGCGCGGCCATGGGGCGCCGCGCGGTGCGGCGCGTCGGGGCACGGCGCGCCGCGCTGACCGGCGTCGGGGCGCTCGCCGCCGTGGGCGTCGTCGCGGGCGCGGGGCTGCTCCCGGGCGGCACGACGACGATCGACCCCGCGGCGCACGACGTCCCGGCGGGCTGGACCCCCGTGGCCGTCGGCGGGGTGCGGCTGGCGGTGCCGCCCGGCCTCGAGCCGACCACCGCCGGGGTCTGGGAGGACGACCGGGACGAGGGCGAGCAGAGCTTCGTCCAGGTCCAGCCCGCGGACGACCTGGCGCTGGTGCCGACCGGCTCCGGGCTCACGCCCGTGGACGTCGACGTCCCGGGCGCGCGGTCGGCGCGGTACGTCACGCAGGACTTCTCCGACGTCCCGAGCATGGTGCAGGACTTCGACGGCACGCTGCAGGTCGTCAGCGAGACCGGCGACGTGGTGCAGGTGACCCTGGTGTGGCGGGACGCGGACGAGGGCGAAGAGCTGTTCACCGACCTCGTGCGATCGGTGTCCGTGGACGAGGACGCCCCGCCCCTGCCGTCGGCGGAGGGCGTGGCGGAGCCGCGGCCGCTCGAGGGGTTCGTGGCCGGGGTCCCGGAGGGCTGGCGGACGGCGGAGCTCGCCGGGCTGGAGTACGCGGTGCCTCGCGGCTGGGCCGACGACCGTGGCGTCGTCGAGGCGTTCCCCGCCGGGTCCGAGACGCGGTCCGCGAACGCCGACGGGTCGGCGTCCCTGACGGTCCGGCAGGCCGCCGAGCTCGCGGCGTGGCCCGGCTCGATCGCGTCGTCGCCCCTCGACCCGGCGTCCACCTTCCCGCTCGACGGCGCGGACGTGGTGCAGGTCGAGACCCGGGCCGAGGACGGCGTCGAGCGCGCCACCGCGCACGTGCGACGTGCCGGCGGGCGCGGGTACGTCGTGACGGTCGAGACGCCCGCCACCGCCGACGGGCGCGCCCTGGCGCTGCAGCTCCTGGGGACGCTGGGCTTCTCCGCCGAGGCGGAGCGGGTGCCGGGTGCGCAGGACCTGCCGGAGCTGGCGACGTCGGCCGTCCCCGCCGGGTGGCGCGAGACGTCGTCGGGCGTGCTGGGGCTGCGGCTGGCGCTGCCGCCCGGGTGGGCGCAGGTGCCGCCGCCGGACGGGGTCGCCTGGTCGGCGGGCGGACCGCAAGAGACGGTCACGGCCGTGACCGAGCCGGGCGACGCCCTCGATGCCGTCCCGACAGCCGGGTACCGGTACGACGTCCCGGGCGCGGACGCCGTCGTGATCCGGCTGGGCGACGACGTCACGGCCGAGGGGCGGCCGTGCTTCCTGGGAACGGTGCAGCTCCGACGCGGCGACGACGCGGTGGTCCTGTCGTACAGCGGCCCCCGTGGCGCGGCCTCGCAGGAGCGGTTCGGCAGCCTCGTGCGGTCGCTCCGGGTGACCGGCGGCTGAGACGGCGTCGGTCGTCGTCGACGTAGCGGTTCGGTCTCGTCCTGCGCGCGGACGAGACC
>NZ_JBHUWC010000094.1:0-15055 GCF_042670225.1 Isoptericola sp. NPDC057191
CCGCCGGCCCTGTGAGCGGATGTCAGTCCTCGGAGACCGTGCCGCCGGCCGCCAGGATCTTGTCCTTGGCGGAGCCGGAGACGCGGTCGACCACGACGTCCAGCTTGACGGTGATCTCGCCCGTGCCGAGCACCTTCACCGGCTGGCCCTTGCGGACCGCGCCCTTGGCGACGAGGCCCTCGACGGTGACGGAGCCACCCTCGGGGTACAGCGCGGCGAGCTTGTCCAGGTTGACGACCTGGTACTCGACGCGGAACGGGTTCTTGAACCCACGGAGCTTCGGGAGGCGCATGTGCAGAGGCATCTGCCCACCCTCGAAGCCTGCGGGAACCTGGTAGCGAGCCTTGGTGCCCTTGGTACCGCGACCCGCCGTCTTGCCCTTCGACGCCTCACCACGACCCACGCGGGTCTTGGCGGTCTTGGCGCCGGGAGCCGGACGCAGGTGGTGGACCTTGAGAGGCTGCGCCTTCTCGGTGTTGTCGGCCATGATCACTCGACCTCCTCGACGGTGACGAGGTGCGCCACCGTGGTGACCATGCCACGGATCTCCGGACGGTCCTCCTTCACGGCGGTGTCGCCGATCCGCTTGAGGCCGAGGGTCCGCAGCGTGTCACGCTGGTTCTGCTTGCCGCCGATGGCGGACTTGACCTGGGTGACCTTCAGACGAGGCATCACGCACCCACCTTCTCGTCCGCCTTGGCCGCCTTCTCGGCGAGACCGGCGGCCTGCGCACGCAGGAGCGCGGCCGGGGCCACGTCCTCGAGCGGCAGACCACGGCGGGCGGCCACGGCCGCCGGCTCCTCGAGGCCCTTGAGGGCCGCGACGGTGGCGTGCACGATGTTGATCGAGTTGGACGAGCCGAGCGACTTGCTCAGCACGTCGTGGATGCCGGCGCACTCCAGCACGGCGCGCACCGGACCACCGGCGATCACACCGGTACCCGGCGAGGCCGGACGCAGGAACACGACGCCGGCGGCCTCCTCACCCTGGACGGGGTGAGGGATGGTGCCCTGGATGCGCGGGACGCGGAAGAAGTTCTTCTTCGCCTCCTCGACACCCTTGGCGATCGCCGCGGGCACCTCCTTGGCCTTGCCGTAGCCGACACCGACGGTGCCGTCGCCGTCGCCCACCACGACCAGCGCGGTGAAGCTGAAGCGGCGACCACCCTTGACGACCTTCGAGACGCGGTTGATGGTCACCACGCGCTCGACGAAGGCGTTCTTGTCGGCCGCGTCGCGACCGCCACCACGGCGGTCGTCGCGACGGCCGCCACCACGGCGCCCGTCGTTCTTGTTGGACTCGTTGGCGCCCTGGGGGGCGCCGGTGCGCTGCCCTGCAGCCATCAGAGGATCCTCATCTTCCGTGCGAACTCGCGGACGTCGGCCATCACAGCTCCAGCCCCGCTTCCCGGGCGCCGTCGGCGACCGCAGCCACCCGACCGTGGTACTTGTTGCCACCGCGGTCGAAGACCACGGTCTCGACACCGACGGCCTTGGCACGCGCGGCGACGAGCTCGCCGACCTTGCGGGCCTTGGCGGTCTTGTCGCCGTCGAGGGCACGCAGGTCCGCCTCGAGGGTCGAGGCGGAAGCGACGGTCTTGCCGACCGTGTCGTCCACGATCTGCGCCACCATGTGGCGCGACGAACGGGTCACGACGAGGCGCGGACGCGCCGCGGTGCCCTTGATCTTCTTGCGCAGGCGCAGGTGACGGCGCTGACGAGCGACGGCCTTGCCCTTGCCCAGAACCTTGAGAGCCATCACTTACCAGCCTTTCCGACCTTGCGGCGGACGACCTCGCCGGCGTAGCGCACGCCCTTGCCCTTGTAGGGCTCGGGCTTGCGGATCTTGCGGATGTTCGCTGCGACCTCGCCGACCTGCTGCTTGTCGATACCCGCGACCGAGAACTTGGTCGGGCTCTCGACAGCGAAGGTGATGCCCTCCGGAGCCGTGACGGTCACCGGGTGCGAGAAGCCGAGGGCGAACTCGAGGCTCTGACCCTTGGCGGCCACGCGGTAACCGGTGCCGACGATCTCGAGCTTCTTCTCGTAGCCCTCGGTCACACCGGTGACGATGTTCGCGAGGAGGGTGCGCGTGAGGCCGTGCAGCGCACGGGACTTACGCTCGTCGTCCGGGCGCGACACCACGAGGGTGCCGGCGTCCTGCGCGACGGTGATGGGGGTGGGCACCGTGTGCTCCAGGGTCCCCTTCGGGCCCTTGACGGTCACGAGCGCACCGCTGATGGTGACGTCCACGCCGGCCGGGACCGGAACGGGGAGCTTGCCGATTCGAGACATGGCGATTCTCCTTTCCGGATTACCAGACGTAGGCGAGGACTTCGCCGCCGACGCCCTTGGCCTGGGCCTGACGGTCGGTCAGCAGGCCGGAGGACGTGGACAGGATCGCCACGCCGAGGCCGCCGAGGACCTGAGGCAGGTTGGTGGACTTCGCGTAGACGCGGAGACCGGGCTTCGAGACGCGGCGGACGCCGGTGAGGGCGCGCTCGCGGCTCGGGCCGTACTTGAGCGTGAGGGTGAGGGTCTTGCCGACCTTCGCGTCCTCGACGGTCCAGCCGGAGATGTAACCCTGCGCCTGCAGGATCTCCGCGATGTTCGACTTCAGCTTCGAGTGCGGCATGGTGACCGTCTCGTGGTGCGCCGAGTTCGCGTTACGCAGACGCGTGAGCATGTCTGCGATGGGGTCTGTCATGGTCATTGGGCTCCAGCCCTTCCTCGCCGGGGTATCCGGGGTGTGCGTGCACACGGCCCGGACCTACGGCGTAGTGGTTTTACCAGCTGCTCTTGGTGACGCCGGGGAGCTCGCCGCGGTGGGCCATCTCCCGCAGGCAGATCCGGCACAGGCCGAACTTGCGGTAGACCGAGTGCGGACGGCCGCAGCGCTGGCACCGGGTGTAGGCGCGGACGGCGAACTTCGGCTTGGCGTTCGCCTTGTTGATCAGGGCCTTCTTCGCCATGTCAGTTCTCCTTGAAGGGGAAGCCGAGACGGCGCAGCAGGGAGCGGCCCTCGTCATCGGTCGTCGCCGTGGTCACGACCGTGATGTCCATACCGCGGACGCGGTCGATCTTGTCCTGGTCGATCTCGTGGAACATCGACTGCTCCGTGAGACCGAAGGTGTAGTTGCCGTGCCCGTCGAACTGCTTCGGGCTCAGGCCGCGGAAGTCGCGGATACGCGGCAGCGCGATCGACAGCAGGCGGTCGAGGAACTCCCACATCCGGTCGCCGCGCAGCGTGACGTGCGCACCGATCGGCATGCCCTCACGCAGCTTGAACTGCGCGATGGACTTCTTCGCCCGCGTGACCTGGGGCTTCTGACCCGTGATCGCGGTGAGGTCGCGGATCGCGCCCTCGATGAGCTTGGAGTCCTTCGCCGCGTCACCGACACCCATGTTCACGACGATCTTGGTCAGACCGGCGACCTGCTGGATGTTCTGGTGGCCGAACTCCTCGCGCAGCGCCGCGATGATGTCCTCGCGGTACTTCTGCTTGAGGCGGGGGGTGGCCGGGGCCTCGAGAGTGGTCTCGGTCATCAGATGTCCTTCCCGGAACGCTTGGCGACGCGCACGCGGACGGTGCGGGTACGGCCGTCGCGCTCGACCTGCTCGGTACGGAACCCGACGCGCGTGCCCTTCTTGGTCTCCGGGTCGACGACCATCACGTTCGAGACGTGGATCGGCGCCTCGACGGTCTCGATGCCACCCGTGCGGGTGCCGCGAGCCGTCTGGCCGGCCTTCACGTGCTTGGTGACACGCTGCACGCCCTCGACCACGATGCGGTCGGAGTCCTTGAAGACCTCGAGCACGCGGCCCGTCTTGCCCTTGTCGCGACCGGCGATGACGATCACCTGGTCGCCCTTCTTGATCTTCGCCATGGTCAGAGCACCTCCGGCGCCAGCGAGACGATCTTCATGAACCGCTTGTCACGCAGCTCGCGCCCGACCGGGCCGAAGATGCGGGTGCCGCGGGGCTCGCCGTCGTTCTTGAGGATCACGGCGGCGTTCTCGTCGAACTTGATGTAGGAACCGTCGGGACGACGGCGCTCCTTGGCGGTCCGGACGATGACGGCCTTGACCACGTCGCCCTTCTTCACGTTGCCGCCGGGGATCGCGTCCTTGACGGTGGCGACGATGGTGTCGCCGATACCGGCGTAGCGACGGCCGGATCCACCGAGAACACGGATGCAGAGAATCTCCTTGGCACCCGTGTTGTCGGCGACCCGCAGTCGCGACTCCTGCTGGATCATCGATTGATCTCCTGTCGTCGAGCTGGTTCTCGTCCCGAGAGGTCCCGGGCGAGCCTTGCCGAACGGATAGTTGCTGTGGTGGTCAGGGCGGGCCGCATACGTGTGTCACGGCCCGCCCCGGCCGAAGGTCAGAAGACCTTCTGGATCACTTGGCCTTCTCGAGGATCTCCGTCAGGCGCCACCGCTTGGTCGCGGACAGCGGACGGGTCTCCATGATCTCGACCAGGTCGCCGATACCGGCGGAGTTCTGCTCGTCGTGCGCCTTCACCTTGGTGGTGGTGCGCAGGACCTTGCCGTACAGCGGGTGCTTCTTGCGGTCCTCGACCTCGACGACGATGGTCTTCTCCATCTTGTCGCTGACGACGTAGCCACGACGCACCTTGCGCGTACCGCGCTCGGTCGCGTCAGCGGCCACCGCGTTGGTGTTCTCGCTCATCGATGCCTCACTCACTCACGCTCGGGGCCGTGCGGATACCGAGCTCGCGCTCGTGCAGGACCGTGTAGATCCGCGCGATGTCGCGCTTGACGGCCTTGATCCGACCGTGGGACTCCAGCTGGCCGGTGGCCGACTGGAAACGGAGGTTGAACAGCTCCTCCTTGGCCTTCTTCAGCTCGACGACGAGCTTCTCGTCGTCGAAGCCATCGAGGTCAGCGGGGGCCAGGCCCTTGGTTCCGACTGCCATCAGTTAGCACCACCCTCGCGCACCACGAAACGGCACTTCATAGGGAGCTTGTGGATCGCGCGGCGCATGGCCTCGCGGGCCAGCTCCTCGTCCACGCCGGCCAGCTCGAAGACGATCCGGCCGGGCTTGACGTTGGCGACCCACCACTCGGGCGAGCCCTTACCGGAACCCATGCGGGTCTCGGCGGGCTTCTTGGTCAGGGGACGGTCCGGGTAGATGTTGATCCAGACCTTGCCGCCACGCTTGATGTGGCGGGTCATCGCGATACGAGCAGCCTCGATCTGGCGGTTGGTGACGTAGGCGGGCTCGAGAGCCTGGATGCCGAAGTCGCCGAACGCGATCGTGGTGCCACCCTTGGCAGCGCCGGAGCGCTTCGGGTGGTGCTGCTTGCGGTGCTTGAGCCTGCGCGGGATCAGCATGACTCAGGCCTCCGTTCCGGACTCGGGGCTCGCCGTCTGCTCGGCCGGCGCCGGGGCCGCGTCGGACGCGGGGGCGCTCTCGGCGGACGGCTGGGCCGGACGCTCGGGACGACGACCGCCACCACGGCGCTCCCCGCGCTCCGGCCCACGGCCACGACCCTGACGGGGCGCGGCGGTGGCCTGCTGCGCGGCGAACTCCTTCTCGGTCATGTCGCCCTTGTAGATCCACACCTTCACGCCGATGCGGCCGAAGGTGGTACGGGCCTCGAAGAAGCCGTAGTCGATGTTCGCGCGCAGCGTGTGCAGCGGCACACGACCCTCGCGGTAGAACTCCGACCGGCTCATCTCGGCGCCGCCGAGACGGCCCGAGACCTGGACGCGAATGCCCTTGGCACCGGCGCGCTGCGCGGACTGGATGCCCTTGCGCATGGCACGACGGAACGAGACGCGGCTCGCGAGCTGCTCGGCGATGCCCTGCGCGACCAGCTGCGCGTCGATCTCCGCGTTCTTGACCTCGAGGATGTTGAGCTGGACCTGCTTGCCCGTGAGCTTCTCGAGCTCGCCGCGGATGCGGTCGGCCTCGGCACCCCGGCGACCGATGACGATGCCCGGACGCGCCGTGTGGATGTCCACGCGGACGCGGTCGCGAGTGCGCTCGACCTCGACCTTGGAGATGCCGGCCCGCTCGAGACCGGTGCTCATGAGCTTGCGGATCGCCACGTCCTCGCGGACGTAGTCGCGGTACCGCTGACCAGGCTTGGTGCTGTCGGCGAACCAGCGCGACCGGTGGTCGGTGGTGATGCCGAGGCGGTACCCGTGCGGGTGAACCTTCTGCCCCACTATCGGGCCCCTTCCTTCTGCTCACGCGGTGCGACGACCACGGTGATGTGGCTGGTGCGCTTGAGGATCTGGCTCGCACGCCCCTGCGCCCGCGGACGGAACCGCTTGAGCGTCGGCCCCTCGTCGACGAACGCCGCCGAGACGAAGAGCTCCGTCTCGTCGAAGCGCTCGCTGGCGCGGTCGGCCTTCACCCGGGCGTTCGCGACGGCGCTCTCCACAACCTTGCGGATCGGCTCGCTCGCGGCCTGCGGCGCGAACTTCAGCACCGCGACGGCCTCGGCGGCCTGCTTGCCACGGATGAGGTCCACGACGCGCCGGGCCTTCTGGGGCGTGACACGGACGAACCGCGCCTGCGCCTTGGCTTCCATTGCTGTCCTGCTTTCCTGTATCGAAGACAGTCCAGGTCAGTCATCTACTGAGTCAGAGGTCAAGACCTCTGGCTCAGCGACGACGACCCTTCTTGTCGTCCTTCACGTGGCCGCGGAAGGTTCGCGTGGGAGCGAACTCGCCGAGCTTGTGGCCGACCATCGCCTCGGTGACGAAGACCGGGGTGTGCTTCCGGCCGTCGTGCACGGCAAAGGTGTGACCGAGGAAGTCGGGCGTGATGACCGACCGACGGGACCAGGTCTTGATGACGTTCTTGGTCCCCTTCTCGTTCTGAGCGTCCACCTTCTTCTGCAGGTGGTCGTCGACGAAGGGGCCCTTCTTCAGGCTACGAGGCATCTGTCAGGCTCCTATCAGCGCTTCTTGCCGGTGCGGCGACGGCGGACGATCAGCTTGTCGCTCGGCTTGTTCGGGCGGCGGGTCCGGCCCTCGGGCTGGCCCCACGGGCTGACCGGGTGGCGACCACCGGAGGTCTTGCCCTCACCACCACCGTGCGGGTGGTCGACCGGGTTCATGACGACACCACGCACGGTCGGGCGGACGCCCTTCCAGCGCATGCGGCCGGCCTTGCCCCAGTTGATGTTCGACTGCTCGGCGTTGCCCACCTCGCCGACCGTGGCGCGGCAGCGCAGGTCGACGTTGCGGATCTCGCCGGACGGCATGCGCAGCTGCGCGTACGGGCCGTCCTTGGCGACGAGCTGCACGGACGCACCGGCCGAGCGGGCGATCTTCGCGCCGCCGCCGGGGCGGAGCTCGACGGCGTGGATGACCGTACCGGTCGGGATGTTGCGCAGCGGCAGGTTGTTGCCGGGCTTGATGTCGGCGCCGGCACCGGCCTCGACGACGTCGCCCTGCGACAGCTTGTTCGGCGCGATGATGTAGCGCTTCGTGCCGTCCGCGTAGTGCAGGAGCGCGATCCGAGCCGTGCGGTTCGGGTCGTACTCGATGTGCGCGACCTTCGCAGGCACGCCGTCCTTGTCGTGGCGACGGAAGTCGATCACGCGGTAGGCACGCTTGTGGCCACCGCCCTTGTGACGGGTCGTGATGCGACCGGAGTTGTTGCGCCCACCCGTCTTGGACAGCGGACGGACCAGAGACTTCTCCGGCTGCGAGCGCGTGATCTCGACGAAGTCGGCGACGCTGGAGCCGCGGCGGCCGGGCGTCGTCGGCTTGTACTTACGGATTCCCATGGGTTAGTCCTCGATCTGCTCTCTGCGCCTCAGGAAGCCGGACCGCCGAAGATGTCGATCGTGCCCTCACGGAGGGTCACAATCGCGCGCTTCGTGTCCTTGCGCTTGCCCAGGCCGAAGCGCGTGCGACGCGCCTTGCCCTTGCGGTTGATCGTGTTGACCGAGTCGACCTTGACGCCGAAGACCTGCTCGACCGCGATCTTGATCTCGGTCTTGTTGGCCCGCGGGTCCACGACGAAGGTGTACTTGCCCTCGTCGAGGAGGTTGTAGGACTTCTCGGAGACGACCGGCGCGATCAGGATGTCGCGCGGGTCCTTCGTCACGGCGGTCACTTGGTGGCCTCCTCGGTCTCGGCCGCCTCGGACTCCGTGGCGACGGCCTTCACGGACTTGCCCGTGGCCGGGCCGGCGAGGAACGCGGCGAGCGCACCCTCCGTGAAGACGACGTCGTCGGAGACGAGCACGTCGTAGGTGTTGAGCTGGTCCGCCGTCAGCAGGTGGACCTGCTGGACGTTGCGGAGCGACTTGATCGTCAGCTCGTCCGAGCGCTCGGTGACCACGAGGACGTGCGTGCGCTCGGTGAGCGCGGCGATCGTCTTGACGGCGGTCTTGGTCGACGGCGCACCGTCGAGGCCGAAGCCGGAGACCACGTGGACGCGGCCGGCGCGAGCCCGGTCGGACAGGGCACCGCGGAGAGCGGCGGCCTTCATCTTCTTCGGGGTCCGCTGGTCGTACTTGCGCGGCTGCGGGCCGTGGACGGTGCCACCACCAGCGAACTGCGGGGCGCGGGTCGAACCCTGACGGGCGCGGCCGGTGCCCTTCTGCTTGTACGGCTTCCTGCCACCACCGCGGACCTCGCCGCGGGTCTTGGTGGAGTGCGTGCCCTGACGGGCTGCGGCGCGCTGCGCCACGACCACCTGGTGGATCAGCGGGACGTTGGTGTCGATGTCGAACACCTCGGCGGGAAGCTCGGCGGTGCCGGCCTTCTTGCCCTGGGCGTCGAGCACGTCGACGGTCTGGTTAGCCATGGGGGTCACGCACCCTTCGCGGCGCTACGCACGACGACGACGCCACCCTTGGGGCCGGGAACCGCGCCCTTGACGAGCAGCAGACCCTTCTCGGCGTCGACCGCGTGGACGGTCAGGTTCTGGACGGTCATGCGGGCGTGGCCCATACGACCGGCCATCCGCAGACCCTTGAAGACGCGCGACGGCGTCGATGCGCCACCGATCGAGCCGGGCTTGCGGTGGTTACGGTGAGCACCGTGGGAGGCGCCGACGCCGGAGAAGCCGTGGCGCTTCATGACACCGGCGGTGCCCTTGCCCTTGGTGGTGCCGACGACGTCGACCACGGTGCCGGCCTCGAAGGCGGCGGCGGTGATCTCCTGGCCGAGCGTGAACTCGGCGGCGTCCTCGGTGCGGACCTCGGCGACGTGACGGCGCGGCGTGACGCCGGCCTTCTCGAAGTGGCCCTTGAGCGGCTTGGTGACCTTGCGCGGGTCGATCTGGCCGGCGGCGAGCTGGATGGCCGCGTAGCCGTCGGCGTCCGCGGAGCGGACCTGCGTCACGACGTTGGTCGGGACGGCCACGACGGTGACGGGGACGAGGCGACCTGCGTCGTCCCACAGCTGCGTCATACCGAGCTTGGTGCCGAGCACCGCGGTCACGTTCTTCTGCTGGTTGGTCATGTTGTCCCCCAGCCTCAGAGCTTGATCTCGATGTTCACGTCGGCAGGCAGGTCGATACGCATGAGCGAGTCGACGGCCTTCGGCGTGGGATCGATGATGTCGATGAGCCGCTTGTGCGTGCGCATCTCGAAGTGCTCGCGGCTGTCCTTGTACTTGTGAGGCGACCGGATGACGGTGAAGACGTTCTTCTCCGTCGGCAGCGGCACCGGGCCCACGACCGTCGCACCAGCGCGCGTCACCGTGTCGACGATCTTGCGCGCCGAGCTGTCGATGACCTCGTGGTCGTAGGACTTGAGCCGGATGCGGATCTTCTGTCCCGCCATGGCGTCGTCTGACTCTCTCTCTCGAACCGCTACTGTCCGACCCCCGCGCTCGGGCGTGTCGCTCTTGTGTCAAAGCAGAGCGACATACCAGGGCGCACACCGAACCGGCGTGGGGCCGTTGGATGTGGTCCGCGAGGCGGACCACGACGTTTGTCTGGCCTGTCGAGACATGTGTCCCGCGGGGCGCTCTAGCGCGTCGACAGCCGGCAACCCCGCGACCCCTCACCGGGAGGGGAACCGCTCCAGGCGACGCGGGCCGTTCCGGAGATCCGGACCGGCGCACGCACCGTGGTGCTACACACTGTTCGACACGAGAAAGAACGCGCCCGTGACAGGCAACCTGAACATCTTGCCACAGAGAACCCCCGGATTCCAAGCCGGAACGGGGTTCGACCGCTGTGACGCCGGACGCACCGGAGGCCCGGACCCTTGCGGGGCCCGGGCCTCCGGGTGCTTTAGTCAGTCAGATCACTTGATGATCTTCGTGACACGGCCGGACCCGACCGTGCGGCCACCCTCACGGATGGCGAAGCCGAGGCCCTCCTCCATGGCGATCGGCTGGATCAGCGCGACCGTCATCTCGGTGTTGTCGCCGGGCATGACCATCTCGGTGCCCTCGGGCAGCGTGATGACGCCGGTGACGTCCGTCGTACGGAAGTAGAACTGCGGACGGTAGTTCGAGTAGAACGGGTTGTGACGCCCACCCTCGTCCTTGCCCAGGATGTAGACCTGAGCCTCGAAGTCGGTGTGCGGGGTGATCGAACCCGGCTTCACGACGACCTGGCCGCGCTCGACGTCCTCGCGCTTGATGCCGCGCAGGAGCAGACCGGTGTTGTCGCCGGCCTGAGCCTGGTCCATCTGCTTGTGGAACGTCTCGATACCGGTGACCGTGGTCTTCTGCGGCACGCGGATGCCGACGATCTCGACCTCGGAGTTGACGTCGAGCGTGCCACGCTCCACCTTGCCGGTCACGACGGTGCCGCGGCCGGTGATGGTGAAGACGTCCTCGATCGGCATGAGGAACGGCTTGTCGAGCTCGCGCACGGGGTCGGGGACGTTCTCGTCCACGGCCTCCATGAGCTCCAGGATCTTCTTGGTCCACTCGGCGTCGCCCTCGAGAGCCTTGAGGCCCGAGACGCGCACGACCGGAGCGTTGTCGCCGTCGAACTCCTGCGACGACAGCAGCTCGCGGACCTCCATCTCGACGAGCTCGAGGATCTCCTCGTCGTCGACCATGTCGGCCTTGTTCAGCGCGACCAGCAGGTAGGGCACGCCCACCTGGCGGGCCAGCAGCACGTGCTCGCGCGTCTGGGCCATCGGACCGTCGGTCGCGGCGACCACCAGGATCGCGCCGTCCATCTGGGCGGCACCGGTGATCATGTTCTTGATGTAGTCGGCGTGACCCGGCGCGTCGACGTGCGCGTAGTGACGCTTCGGCGTCTCGTACTCGATGTGCGCGATGTTGATCGTGATACCGCGCTGCTTCTCCTCCGGCGCGGCGTCGATCTCGTCGAAGTTGCGCTGCGTGTTCGCCGGAAGGTCGGGGTACGTGTCCGCAAGCGTCTTCGAGATCGCGGCAGTCAGCGTCGTCTTACCGTGGTCGACGTGCCCGATCGTGCCGATGTTGACGTGCGGCTTGGTCCGCTCGAACTTGGCCTTAGCCACTGGGGTCCTCCTGGGACTTGGGTAGATGTTCCCGAACGTTGCGAGACTCGGCCAAGAAGCCTACATCCCGCGGGGCGACGGGGTTTCCTACAGGTTGATTGTTGTGCTGGTCGTCGACCTGTGGGGACTCACTCGCCCCGGGTCTTCTTGATGATCTCGTCAGCAACGTTACGAGGAACCTCGGCGTAGCTGTCGAACTGCATCGAGTACACGGCACGGCCCTGCGTCTTGGAACGCAGGTCACCGATGTACCCGAACATCTCGCTCAACGGTACCTGGGCGCGCACGACCTTGACACCGGTCGCGTCCTCCATGGACTGGATCATCCCACGACGCGAGTTGATGTCGCCGATCACGTCGCCCATGTACTCCTCGGGCGTCCGGACCTCGACCGCCATGACGGGCTCGAGGATGACCGGGTCGGCTCGCTTGATGCCCTCCTTGAAGACCATCGAGCCGGCGATCTTGAACGCCATCTCCGAGGAGTCGACGTCGTGGTAGGCGCCGTCGAGCAGCGTGGCCTTGACCCCGACCACGGGGAACCCGGCCAGCACGCCCTGCTGCATCGCCGACTGGATGCCGGCGTCCACGGACGGGATGTACTCGCGCGGGATGCGTCCACCGGTGACGGCGTTGACGAACTCGTAGAGCTCGCCCTCGTCCGTCTCGAGCGGCTCGAAGGTCACCTGGACCTTCGCGAACTGGCCCGAGCCACCGGTCTGCTTCTTGTGCGTGTAGTCGATCTTCTCCGCGGTGCGGCGGATCGTCTCGCGGTACGCCACCTGCGGCTTGCCGACGTTCGCCTCGACGCGGAACTCGCGACGCATGCGGTCGACGAGGATGTCGAGGTGGAGCTCGCCCATGCCGCCGATGACGGTCTGGCCGGTCTCCTCGTCCAGCTTGACGCGGAAGGTCGGGTCCTCCTGGGCGAGCTTCTGGATCGCCGTGGAGAGCTTCTCCTGGTCGGCCTTCGTCTTCGGCTCGATGGCCACGTCGATGACCGGCTCGGGGAAGGTCATCGACTCGAGGATGACCGGGTTCGCGGGGTCGCAGAGCGTGTCACCGGTGGTGACGTCCTTGAGCCCGATGAACGCGTAGATGTGGCCGGCGTGGGCCTCCTCGACCGGGTTCTCCTTGTTGGAGTGCATCTGGAAGAGCTTCCCGATGCGCTCCTTCTTGCCCTTGGTCGAGTTCTGGACCTGCGCGCCCTGCGCGACCTTGCCCGAGTACACGCGGACGTAGGTGAGCTTGCCGAAGAACGGGTGCGTGGCGACCTTGAAGGCGAGAGCCGAGAACGGCTCCGACTCGTCCGGGCGACGCTCGATGATCGTCTCGGAGTCCTTGACGTCGTGGCCCTGGACGGCCGGCACGTCGAGCGGCGTCGGCAGGTAGTCGATCACGGCGTCGAGCATGGGCTGCACGCCCTTGTTCTTGAACGCCGAGCCGCACAGCACCGGGAAGGCCTGCGAGCTGATGACGAGCTTGCGGATGCCGGACTTGATCTCGGCGACCGACAGCTCCTCGCCGCCCAGGAACTTCTCGAGCAGCTCGTCGTCGGCCTCCGCGACCGCCTCGACGAGCTCGGCCCGGTACTGCTCGGCCTTCTCGACGAGGTCCGCGGGGATCTCCTCGACGGCGTACTCCTCGCCCATCTTGGTGTCGCCGCGCCAGGTGAGCGCCTTCATCTCGAGGAGGTCGACGACGCCCTCGAAGTCGTTCTCGGCACCGATCGGGAGCTGGATGACCAGCGGCTTCGCCTTGAGGCGGTTGACGATGGTGTCGACCGTGAAGTAGAAGTCGGCGCCCAGCTTGTCCATCTTGTTGACGAAGCAGATGCGCGGGACGTCGTACTTGTCGGCCTGGCGCCACACGGTCTCCGACTGGGGCTCCACGCCCTCCTTGCCGTCGAACACCGCGACCGCGCCGTCGAGCACGCGGAGGGAACGCTCCACCTCGACGGTGAAGTCCACGTGACCGGGGGTGTCGATGATGTTGATCTGGTTGTTCTTCCAGTAGCAGGTCGTCGCGGCGGACGTGATCGTGATGCCGCGCTCCTGCTCCTGCTCCATCCAGTCCATCGTCGACGCACCGTCGTGCGTCTCACCGATCTTGTAGTTCACACCCGTGTAGAACAGGATGCGCTCGGTGGTGGTGGTCTTGCCGGCATCGATGTGGGCCATGATGCCGATGTTGCGGACCTTGTTCAGGTCGGTCAGCACGTCGAGTGCCACGGTGCGTTACCCCTTGTCGGTGGAAGGTCGGAAGCCGGGCCGGAGGGCCGGCTGCCGGCCGGTTCCGGATCCGCGGACGGCCCCGGGGATCACCTGGGGCCGTCCGTGCGCATCACCAGCGGTAGTGCGCGAAGGCCTTGTTCGAGTCGGCCATCTTGTGCATGTCCTCACGGCGCTTCACCGCGGCACCGAGGCCGTTGGAGGCGTCGAGGATCTCGTTCATGAGGCGCTCGGTCATCGTCTTCTCGCGACGAGCGCGCGAGAAGTCGGTGAGCCAGCGCAGCGCGAGCGTCGTGGAGCGCGCGGGACGGACCTCGACGGGCACCTGGTAGGTGGCGCCACCGACACGGCGGGAGCGGACCTCGAGAGCCGGGCGGACGTTCTCCAGCGCGCGCTTGAGCACGACGACCGGGTCCTGGTCCGTCTTGGCACGGACGCCCTCGAGGGCGCCGTAGACGATCGCCTCGGCGGTGGACTTCTTGCCGTCGAGCAGGACCTTGTTGATCAGCTGCGTGACGACGGGCGACCCGTAGACGGGGTCGACGATGAGCGGCCGCTTGGGGGCCGGACCCTTGCGAGGCATCAGGCCTTCTCCTTCTTCGCGCCGTACTTGCTGCGACCCTGCTTGCGGTTCTTCACGCCCTGCGTGTCGAGCGCGCCGCGCACGATCTTGTAGCGGACACCCGGGAGGTCCTTCACACGGCCGCCGCGCACGAGCACGATCGAGTGCTCCTGCAGGTTGTGGCCGACGCCGGGGATGTACGCCGTGACCTCGGTACCGGAGGACAGCTTGACGCGCGCGACCTTGCGGAGCGCGGAGTTCGGCTTCTTGGGGGTGGTGGTGTACACGCGCGTGCACACGCCGCGCCGCTGGGGGGAGGCCTTGAGGGCGGGCGTCTTCGACGCCGTAGCCTTCGTGCTCCGGCCCTTGCGGACGAGCTGCTGGATCGTAGGCACTACGTCTCCGTCGTCTTCTCGAGCTCACGAGGGCCGGCCGGCCCTCGACGGTGGTCTGTCTGGCTTGTGCGTGCCGATCGCATGCGGCACCCGCGGCCCTCACGGACCGCAACGCCACTTACCACCGGCTCGATGGCCCGGGCCCGCTCCCCGTCCTCGCGGACGGTCCGAGCGATCTTCCCGGGGTACCCGTGCGCTCAGGTCGGCGACGCCTCCGGCAGCCAGTCCGAGCCGAGGCTCTGGGCTGACAGCGGGATGCGCGCGCGACGGCACGGGCACGGCTTCCTAGATTACCCGCGGAAGCAAGCGGGGTCAAAGGTTCGGGACGGACGCCCGCTGTGACGTGCGCCGCCCTGCCCCTGCGGGGGGCGCGAAGGCCGCGAGGCGGCGCAGTCGGCACACGTCCGGGGACGTGGGCCC
>NZ_JBHUWC010000095.1:0-14732 GCF_042670225.1 Isoptericola sp. NPDC057191
GGCCCAGGTAGCACGACATAGCACGAGGTAGCACGAGGGCGGCCGCACCAGCTGGTGCGGCCGCCCTCGTGCTACCTCGGCGAGCTCGGAGCTACCTCGGCACGGTCAGCGGTCGAAGGCCTGCGCGAGCAGGACCTCCTGCT
Organism: Isoptericola sp. NPDC057191; assembly: GCF_042670225.1. NCBI lineage: Bacteria > Bacillati > Actinomycetota > Actinomycetes > Micrococcales > Promicromonosporaceae > Isoptericola > Isoptericola sp. NPDC057191. Next base: position 144 of record NZ_JBHUWC010000095.1, read on the forward strand.
GCTCCTTGTGCCGCTTGGCCGTGCCCGCGGCCGTGGAGGCCGACGCCGGCCGGGCGGCGACGTGCACGCGCGGCATGTCCTCCGGGAAGGCCAGGTGCAGGAAGGACCAGGCGCCCTGGTTCTCCGGCTCGTCCTGGACCCACACGACCTCGGCGCCCGGGTACTGCGCGAGCTGCGCCCGGATCTGCTCCTCGGGGAACGGGTAGAGCTGCTCGAGGCGGACCAGAGCGGTGCGGGTGTCCTCGCGGCGGCTCCGCTCGGCGAGCAGGTCGTAGTACACGCGACCGGTGCTCAGCAGCACCCGGTCGACCTGCGCCGCGTCCACGGTCGTGTCCGGCAGCACCGGCTCGAACGTTCCGGTGGTGAAGTCCTCCACGCTGGAGGCCGCGGCCTTGAGCCGGAGCAGCTGCTTCGGCGTGAAGACGACCAGCGGACGGCGCGGGCGGGCGTACGCCTGCTGGCGCAGCAGGTGGAAGTACGACGCCGGCGTGGAGGGCTGCGCGATCGTCATGTTGTTCTCGGCCGCGAGCTGCAGGAAGCGCTCGATGCGGGCGGAGGAGTGGTCCGGCCCCTGGCCCTCGTAGCCGTGCGGCAGCAGCATGACCAGCGACGAGCTCTGGCCCCACTTCTGCTCGGCCGACGAGATGAACTCGTCGATGACGGTCTGGGCGCCGTTGACGAAGTCGCCGAACTGAGCCTCCCAGAGCACGAGGGCGTCCGGGCGCTCCACGGAGTAGCCGTACTCGAAGCCGAGGGCGGCGTACTCGCTGAGCGAGGAGTCGTACACCCAGAACTTCGCCTGGTCGCCCGACAGGTACAGCAGGGGCGTCCACTCGGCGCCCGTGTTGCGGTCGTGCAGCACCGCGTGCCGCTGCACGAACGTGCCACGGCGCGAGTCCTGCCCGGCCAGACGCACCGGGGTGCCCTCCATGAGGAGCGACCCGAACGCGGCGAGCTCGCCGAAGCCCCAGTCGATGCCGCCCTCCTTGGCCATGAGCTGGCGCTTCTCCAGCATCTGGGCCAGCTTCGGGTGCACCGTGAAGCCCTCGGGGGCGGACACCTGGACGGCACCCACGCGCTCGAGCACGGCGTGCGGCACGGCGGTCTGCCAGCCGACCATGTCGCCGGCGCCCTCGCGCTGCGACTCGGGGCGCTCCAGGCCGGCGATCTCGTCCTCGCCGTCGGGCGTGCTCGCCTTGCGGGCGGACTTCGTCTCCGTGAAGACCCGCTCGAGCTGCGACTGGTAGTCCTGCAGCGCCTGCTCGGCCTCCTCGACCGTGATGTCGCCGCGCGCCACGAGGTTCTTCGTGTACAGCTTGCGCACCGACTGCTTGGCCTCGATGAGGTTGTACATCAGCGGCTGCGTCATCGAGGGGTCGTCGCCCTCGTTGTGGCCGCGGCGGCGGTAGCAGACCATGTCGATGATGACGTCGCGGTCGAACTGCTCGCGGTAGGCGAAGGCCAGCTCGGCCACGCGCACGCAGGCCTCGGGGTCGTCGCCGTTCACGTGGAAGACGGGGATCTGGTAGCCCTTGGCGACGTCCGTCGCGTACGTGGTGGAGCGCGACGACGACGGCCCGGTGGTGAAGCCCACCTGGTTGTTGATGATCACGTGGATCGTGCCGCCGGTGCGGTAGCCGCGCAGCTGCGCCAGGTTGAGCACCTCGGGCACGACACCCTGACCCGCGAAGGCCGCGTCGCCGTGGATGAGGATCGGCAGCACGGAGAAGCCGTCGCCGCCCAGGTCGATGCGGTCCTGCTTGGCGCGCACGATGCCCTCGAGCACCGGGTCGACCGCCTCGAGGTGGGAGGGGTTGGCCGCCAGGTAGACCTTGGTGGTCGCGCCGGTCTCCGCGGTGAAGACCCCCTCGGTGCCGAGGTGGTACTTCACGTCGCCGGAGCCCTGGACGCTCTTCGGGTCGAGCTGGCCCTCGAACTCCTTGAAGATCTGCCCGTAGCTCTTGCCGGCGATGTTCGCCAGCACGTTGAGACGGCCACGGTGCGCCATGCCGATGCCGACCTCGTCGAGCCCGCCCTCGGCGGCCTTCGACAGGATGGCGTCGAGCAGCGGGATGACGGACTCGCCGCCCTCGAGCGAGAACCGCTTCTGGCCGACGAACTTGGTCTGCAGGAACGTCTCGAACGCCTCGGCGGAGTTCAGGCGGCGCAGGATGCGCAGCTGGTCCTCGCGCGGGGTGCGGGCGTAGCCCGACTCGAGCCGCTCCTGCAGCCACCTGCGCTGGGCCGGGTCGGCGATGTGCATGTACTCGACGCCGATGGTGCGGCAGTACGAGTCCCGCAGCAGGCCGAGGATGTCGCGCAGCGTGTCCTTGGTCTTGCCCCCGAAGCCGCCGGTGGGGAAGTAGCGGTCCAGGTCCCACAGCGTCATGCCGTGGTTCTGGATGTCGAGGTCCGGGTGCTTGCGCTGGCGGTAGGCCAGCGGGTCCGTCTCGGCCATGAGGTGGCCGCGGGACCGGTAGGAGTGCACGAGCTCCGCGATGCGGGCCGGCTTGGCGGCCTCGACGTCGGCGTCCACCGTGTTGTCGCGGACCCAGCGGACCGGCTCGTACGGCACGCGCAGGGCCGCGAACACGCGGTCGTAGAAGCCGTCGAGGCCGATCAGCTTGTTCGCGAGGATCTTGAGGAACTCGCCGGACTGCGCGCCCTGGATGATGCGGTGGTCGTAGGTCGACGTGATCGTCATGACCTTCGAGATGGCCATGCGGGCGAGCTGCTCCTCGGACGCGCCCGCGAACTCCGCGGGGTAGTCCATGGCGCCGACGCCGATGATGGTGCCCTGGCCGGCCATGAGGCGGGGCACCGAGTGCACGGTGCCGATCCCGCCCGGGTTGGTCAGCGAGATGGTGGTGCCGGCGAAGTCGTCCATGCCGAGCTTGCCGCCGCGGGCCTTGCGCACGAGGTCCTCGTACGCGGCCCAGAAGCCGGCGAAGTCCAGCTCCTCGGCCTTCTTGACGCTGGGCACCAGCAGCTGGCGCGAGCCGTCGGGCTTGGCGAGGTCGATCGCGAGGCCGAAGCCGACGTGCGCGGGCTGCACGACGTGCGGCTTGCCGTCGATGCTCTCGTAGTGCGCGTTCATGACCGGCATGTCCGACAGCGCCTCGACGAGCGCGAAGCCGATGAGGTGCGTGAACGAGATCTTGCCGCCGCGGCCGCGGGCCAGGTGGTTGTTGATGACGATGCGGTTGTCCACCATGAGCTTGGCGGGCACGGCACGCACCGACGTGGCGGTCGGGACCTCGATCGAGGCCTCCATGTTCGTGACGACGCGGGCGGCCGGGCCGCGCAGCTTCTGGACGTCGTCGGTGCTGTCCTCGTCGGCGGTCTTCGGGGAGGCCTTCGCGACCTCCGCGTACGGTGCGGTCGAGGGGAGCGCCTCGGCGACCGGGCGGACCGCGGTCACGGCGGGGTCGGCCGGGACGGGGGCAGCCTTGGCGGCCTTGGTGGCGGCCTTCGCGGTCTCCGCCGCGGCGGTGCCGGACCCGCGCGTGGACGGTGCCGGAGCTGCCGGGGCTGCCGGAGCTGCCGGCGCGGCCGCGGGTGCCGCCGGGGCGGGCGCCGCGGGGGCCGGGCTCGCCGGGCTCGCAGCGGCCGCGGGCTGCGCAGGTGCGGCGTCCGCCGTCGTCCCGTTGCGCGACTCGCCGGGCTCGTAGTCGGCGAAGAAGTCCCACCACGCGGGGTCTACCGCGTTCTTGTCCTTGAGGTACTGCTCGTAGAGCTCGTCGACCAGCCATTCGTTGGCTCCGAACGCGCTCGCCACGCTGATCGACTCTGACCCGTCCTTCGGGGACACCACGCGCGGATCGCCCACTTTCACACCGTTGCAGCTTGTTCGACCGGAAATGCGCGCGGCGAACGCCGTGCGCATGGTCCAGCCTATGCCCTTCGCCGGTTGCTCCCGAGGAGGGCGAGCGGCCTCAGACGGCCGTTCCGGAGGCCGCGGCGCGCCATCGTGACCGTCCGGTAATGCGGTGGGCAACGACTCCTCGGGTCGACCCGATGACTCCGTTGTCCGACGTCATGGGCGGACCAGGCGCAGCACAACGTGACGGACGAGTGTGAGCAACATCACGTTGAGTCGGACGTCGGGCCCCGGCCGTCCGGGACCGGCGCTCAGCCGTCGGCCTCGGTGGTGACCCCCGGGGCGGGCTGCGCCCGCGCGGGGAGGGTGACGCGCATCGTCGCACCGCGGGCGGTGTCGGCGACCTCCACGTGGCCGCCGTGCAGGTCGACCGCCCATCGGACGATCGCCAGCCCGATGCCCGTGCCGCCGCTGGCCATGCCCGACGGGGGCGCCGCGTGCGGGCGGCCGGCGGCCGCGCCGCTGGCGAACCGCTCGAAGATGCGGCCACGGTCCTCCGGCGCGATGCCCGGACCCTCGTCGCTCACCTCGAGCACGACGTCGTCGTCCACGGGATAGCCGTCCAGGCGCACCGTGCCGCCGTGCGGCGAGTGCCGGATCGCGTTCTGCAGCAGGTTCGTGACCACCTGGCGCAGCCGCTCCACGTCGGCCTCGAGCGTGAGGTCGGGGGGCGTGACGTCCACGACGTAGCTGAGCCCCTTCGCGGCGTCCACCATCGACATGGCCTGGGCCGACTCCTCGAGGAAGTCGCCCACGGAGAACTCGCTCAGCATCAGCGCCGACGCCCCCGCCTCGACCCGGGACAGGTCCAGCAGATAAGTGACGAGCCGGGTGAGGCGCTCCGTCTGCTCGAGGGACAGCTCCAGCGCCGAGGGGGTGGGCTCGGTGACGCCGTCCACCATGTTCTCGAGCTGCGCCTGCAGCGCGGCCACGGGCGTGCGCAGCTCGTGCGACACGTTCGCGATGAGCTCGCGCCGGACGCGGTCCGAGGCGTCGAGGTCGGCCGCCATCACGTTGAACGCCTCCGCGAGCTGCCCGACCTCGTCCCGGCTCGTGGCGCGCACCCGGATCGAGTAGTCCCCGGCGGCCATCGCCTGCACGGCCGCCGTCATGTCCCGCAGCGGGGACGTCATGCCGCGCGCGAGCAGCTGCACGATGACCAGGGACAGGAAGATCGCCAGGGGGAGCGTGCGGGTCGGGCCGAGCTCGTTCTGCAGGCCGATCCAGGTGATGAGGACGGCGAACGTCACGGTCGCCACGACCAGCACGCCCAGCTTGGTCTTGAGCGACCGCAGCGGGTCGAGGGGCCGGACGTCGGGCAGCCGGTGGTGCTCCCGGCGCCGGGTCGCGGGGACGGGCGGGTCGTCCGGACCGGCGGGGCCGGAGTCCATCAGGACTCCGGCGGCTCGAAGGCGTAGCCGACGCCGTGCACGGTGCGGATCAGGTCCGGCCCGAGCTTGCGGCGCAGCGCCTTGATGTGCGAGTCCACGGTCCGCGTGCCGCTCGCGTCGGCCCAGTCCCACACCTCGGCGAGGAGCCGCTCGCGCGTCTGGACCGTCTTGGGCGAGCTCGCGAGCATCACCAGGAGCTCGAACTCGGTGGGTGTGAGGTGCACCTCGTCGCCGGCGCGGTGCACGCGTCGCTGCGCCCGGTCGATCGTCACGTCGCCCATGACCATGGGCGGGTCGGCGGGCGTCGTGACGGCCGCCTGCTGGGCGCGCTCCACGCGGCGCAGCAGCGCCTTGACGCGGGCCACGAGCTCGCGCATGGAGAACGGCTTGGTCATGTAGTCGTCCGCCCCGACGCCGAGGCCGACGAGCATGTCGGTCTCGTCGTCGCGCGCGGTGAGCATGAGGATCGGGATCGGGTGCTCCGCCTGGATCCGGCGCGTGACCTCGAGGCCGTCGATGCCGGGCAGCATGACGTCGAGCACGATGGCGTCCGGCTGCAGCCGGGCGGCGGCGTCCACGCCGGCCAGGCCGTCGCGGGCGACCTCCACGCGCCAGCCCTCGGCCGACAGCCGCTGCGCGATGGCGGCCGCGATCGCGGGCTCGTCCTCGACGACGAGCACGGTGGCGTTCTGCTGGCCGGACGTGCCCGAGGTTCCCGGGGTGCTCGGAGGGGTCGCGGTGGTCATGGGGACATCTTGCACCGGGAGCCTGGGGGAGCGCTGAGCACACGCTGTCCGGCGCGGACGCCGACTCGCCCGCCGCCCGGCGCCGGATAGCATCGGAGCACGATGGACGAGAGCCGATATAGCGCGCGGCCGCCCGCGCCGATCCGCCTGGACACCACGCCGCCGCACCGTTCCGTGCCGGCGCACCGCACCACCCGGGGCCGCTCGTGCTAGGCGACGTGCTCATGATCGTGCTGGGCGTCGTGCTGACCGCGGGCACCGCGGTGTTCGTCGCCAGCGAGTTCTCCCTCGTGACCCTCGACCCGGCCGTCCTCGGGGCCGACGACGAGGAGGGCGACAGTCCTCCGCCCGGCCGCGACACGGCGACCGGACGCCCGTCGGACCGACGGGACCGCGCCGTCCGCGCCGGGCTGAAGCACCTGTCGACGGAGCTGAGCTCCGCCCAGGTGGGCATCACCATCACGACGATCCTGCTGGGCTACACGGCCCAGCCCGCCCTGCTCTCCCTGTTCTCGGACGCGTTCGCCGCCACGGCCCTGGGACGCGGCGTCGCGGGCGTGCTGGCCGGCGTGCTCGCCCTCGTCGTCGTCAACGCGTTCTCCATGCTGTTCGGCGAGCTGATCCCGAAGAACTTCGCGCTCTCCGCCCCGCACGCGACCGCCCGCCTCGTGGTCCCCGTGCAGCGGGTGTTCACCATGCTGTTCCGGCCGCTGATCGTCGTGCTCAACGGCTCCGCCAACGCGCTGCTGCGCCGGGTCGGCGTCGAGCCCCGGGAGGAGCTGTCCGGCGCGCGCTCGTCCTCCGAGCTGCTGTCGCTGGTGCGCCGGTCCGCCCAGGAGGGCACGCTCGACCAGTCGGTCGCGACCCTGCTGACCAACTCCCTCGAGCTGGACGAGCTGTCGGCGCGCGACGTGATGACCGACCGCATGCGCACGGCCGTCGTCGAGCGCGACACCACCGCCGCCGAGGTGGTCGCCCTCGCGCGGCGCACCGGCCACTCGCGGTTCCCCGTCATCGGCGAGGACCGGGACGACGTCGTGGGCCTCGTGCACCTGCGGCGCGCCGTCGGCGTGCCGCACGACCGCCGCGGCGAGGTGCCCGCCGCCGCCCTCATGGTCGACGCGCCCCGCGTGCCCGAGACGGTGCGGCTCGGCCCCCTCCTCGTGGAGCTGCGCGGGCTCGGCCTGCAGATGGCCGTCGTGGTGGACGAGTACGGCGGCACGTCGGGCATCGTCACCCTGGAGGACGTCGTGGAGGAGCTCGTGGGCGACGTGGCGGACGAGCACGACCCGCGGCGGGCCGGCGTCGTGCGCGGCACCGACGGCTCGTGGGTCGTGCCGGGCGTGCTGCGCCCCGACGAGCTCGAGGAGCGCACCGGCCTGGTCGTGCCCGAGGGGCCGGCCTACGAGACGCTCGGCGGGCTCGTGATGGCGGTGCTCGGCCGCGTGCCCGCGCAGGGCGACGAGATCTCGGCCGGCGGCGTGCGGCTGCGCGTCGAGGCCATGGACGGACGGCGCGTGGAGCGGCTGCGCGTGCGCGCCGACCCACCGCCGGACGCGACCTCCGGGAGCGCCGGCGACGTGCGGGGTGAGGGCCGATGAGCACCGGGACCGCCCTGCTGGTCGGCGTGCTGCTGCTCGCCGGCAACGCCTTCTTCGTCGGCGCCGAGTTCGCCGTCATCTCCGCGCGCCGCAGCGCCATGGAGCCGCTCGCCGAGGCGGGCGACCGTCGCGCACGCACGGCCCTGTGGGCCATGGAGCACGTGTCGCTGATGCTCGCGTGCGCCCAGCTCGGCGTCACGGTCTGCTCGACCGGCCTGGGTATCGTCGCCGAGCCCGCCCTGGCGCACCTGCTGGAGGTGCCGTTCGAGGCCCTCGGCGTGCCGGAGGCGCTGCTGCACCCGGTCTCGCTGGTCCTCGCGCTGGCGATCGTCGTCTACCTGCACGTGGTGCTCGGCGAGATGGTGCCGAAGAACCTCGCCGTCGCCGGCCCGGAGACGGCCGCGCTCTGGTTCGCGCCGCCGCTGGTGCTGCTGGGCCGGGCGGTGCGCCCGGTGATCTCCGCGCTCAACTGGGTCGCGAACCACGCCGTGCGCCTCGCGGGCGTCGAGCCGAAGGACGAGGTCGCCTCCGCGTTCACGGCGCAGGAGGTGCAGTCGATCGTGGAGCACTCGCAGGCGGAGGGCGTGCTGCGCGACGAGCAGGGCCTGCTGGCCGGCGCGATCGAGTTCTCCTCGCGGACCGCGGGGGACGTGATGGTCGCCCTGGACGAGCTGGTCGTCGTCGGCCCGGAGACCACCCCGGACGACGTCGAGCACCTGGTGGCGCGCACCGGGTTCAGCCGGTTCCCCGTGCGCGGCGCCGCGGGCGACGAGGACGCCGACGGCCAGGGCGGCGCCCTGCGCGGCTACCTGCACCTCAAGGACGTGCTGTACGCCTCGGACGGCGACCGGTTCCAGCCCGTCCCGGCCTGGCGCGTGCGTGCGCTCGCGTCCGTGCGGCCCGCCGACGAGGTGGAGGACGCGCTGCGCGCCATGCAACGGTCCGGGGCGCACCTCGCACGCGTCGAGGGGCCTGACGGCGTGCTCGGGGTCGTGTTCCTCGAGGACATCCTCGAGGAGCTCGTCGGCGAGGTCCGGGACGCGATGCAGCGCAGGCCGTGAGCAGGGTGGACACGCTCCCACCTGCACGTCCGTGCGCAGCCCGCCGTGGCGGCGTGGACCGGGACTTGGCGGGGGCGCGCGACCCCGTTATGGTTCCGTGACGGATCGCCTCGTGCGGCCGCGTGCAGGGCACGCGGCGACGGCGGTCCGTGTTCGGGTCCGGAGGGTCCGGGCGGCCACGGCGGCCGTCCCGGCACGAGCGCGGAGGTGCCGTGGAGGCGAGGTCGCAGGGTGACGCAGCCGCGCCGCGCTCCCGCCGGGAGATGCGCGAGGCCGAGCTCGCCCGGGCCGGCAAGAAGCCCCGCAGGCGCACGACGCCCGCCGGCGACGGTGGCCGGCACGCCGCGCCCACCGGCCACGCGTGGATCACGCGCCTGACGGTCCTCGGCTCGCTCGCCGCGGCGACCATCGCCGCGCCGCTCGTCACGGACGCCCAGGCCGGCCACGGCGGGACCCCGTTCGACCTCGACACGCAGCCCACGGGGCCCTCGACGCTCGCCCTCCTCGAGCAGGGCGTGGACACACCGCGCACGTCCCAGGCCATCGCCGCCGCCCCGCGGGACGCCCGCGTCGAGGCCGCCGCCGCGAGCCGGAGCACCGAGCGCAGCGCACTGCCGAACTGCGACCCGAACGCGCCGATCGACGGCACCAACGGGCAGCTGGCCGACCACTCCCTCTGCGACCTCTGGCAGGACGGCGAGCACCTCCGCGCCGACGCTGCCGTCGCCCTCAGCAGCCTCAACGACGCCTTCCGTGCCCGGTTCGGCCGGGACCTGTGCCTCGTCGACAGCTACCGTTCGCTGTCCAACCAGTACGCCGTCAAGGCGAGCCGCGGCTACCTCGCCGCCGTCCCGGGTGCGTCGATGCACGGCTGGGGCCTCGCCATCGACCTGTGCAGCCAGGAGTACCGCAGCAGCGACGTCTACGGCTGGCTGTGGGAGAACGGGCCCGCGTACGGCTGGGAGAACCCGCCGTGGGCCCAGCGCGGGGGCTCGGGCAACTACGAGCCCTGGCACTTCGAGTACCGGCCGGGCGTCGAGGAAGTCTCGTTCTGGCACTGAGGTCCGGCACCAGGGTCTGGCACTGAGGTCTGGCACTGAAGGTGCCGCGGTGCCCGGAGCCGCCGCTCAGGTGGTGATCGTCGTGTTGCCGCCGAAGTCGTCGCGGAAGCGAGGGCCCTGCACGGCGAGCTCCTGCGCATAGGCGGCCGACCAGCCGCGGAACGGGTCCACGGCCAACGACTCGTTGGAGAACCGGCGGTCGTCGGTGAGCTCCGTGACGCAGAAGTCGGGGATCTGCAGGTCCGTGACCGGTCCGGAACGTTCGCACTCCGCGACGACGAGCGGCGCGTTGGCGCCGCCGAACACGTCGATCGACCAGCCGTCGGCGCCCAGCCACGCGGCGTACCGCGTCTTGATCACCTGCGCTCCACCGCGCCGCACGAGCTCCACACCGACGAGCGGGTCGAGCTGGCGCTCGGCCTCGTACCGGGTGCCGCCCGCCGACGGGCCCTTGACCGTGACCGCGGCGAAGTCGAAGCGCGCGCGGTACAGCTCCAGCACGTCCCGCGCGTCGCTGTCGGGGCCGAGCCGTGCCTCGACGCCCGTGGCCTGCACGCGCACCCGCAGCGCGTACCCGCCGTCGGACAGGAAGTAGGACTGCACGATGAGGGCGGGCGCGTCGCGCAGGGCGTCGGGCAGCTCCCGGACGAAGAACCGGCGCTCGAACTCGAAGTCGGAGTAGTCGGCGGTCATACCCGCGAGCCTAGTGCGCCCGGGCGGCGCGGCCGTCCCCCCGCGCCCGCCCGTCGCCCGGCCCTGTCGTCCTGCCCTGTCGTCCTGCCCTGTCGTCCTGCCCTGTCGTCCTGCCCTGTCGTCCTGCCCTGTCGTCCTGCCCTGTCGTCCTGCCCTGTCGCGCGTGCCCTAGTCGCCCGCCCCGGCGCGCGGCACCTCGCGCCGCTCGGGCCCCACGTACGCCGACAGCGGGCGGATGAGCGCGTTGGCGGCCTGCTGCTCCAGGACGTGCGCCGTCCAGCCGGTCACGCGGGACGCGACGAACAGCGGCGTGAACGTCGGGGTGTCGAAGCCCATGAGGTGGTAGGCGGGGCCGGAGGGGTAGTCCAGGTTCGGGTAGATGCCCTTGCGGCGCACGAACTCGGCCTCCAGCGCGTCGTAGAGCGCACCCAGGTCGGGCCGGTCGTAGTGGTCCACCAGAGTGTCGAGGGCGGTCTTCATCGTCGGCACCCGCGAGTCGCCGTGCTTGTAGACACGGTGCCCGAAGCCCATGATCTTGCGCTTCGCGGCGAGCGCGTCGTCCAGCCACGCGGCGGCGCGGTCGGCCGAGCCGATCTCGGTGAGGGTGTCCATCACGGCCTCGTTGGCGCCGCCGTGCAGCGGCCCCTTGAGCGCGGCGATCGCGCCCACGACGGCCGAGTGCAGGTCGCTGAGGGTGGACGTGATGACGCGGGCGGTGAACGTGGAGGCGTTGAACGAGTGCTCGGCGTACAGGACCAGCGAGCGGCTGAACGCGTCGACGACCACCGGGTCCGGGTCCTGGCCGAACGTCGTCCAGAGGAAGTTGGCGGCGTAGTCGAGGTCGTCCCGGGGCTCGACGGGCTCCAGGCCGCGGCGCCGACGCTGCCCGTAGGCGACGACGGCGGGCAGGGCGGCGAAGAGCCGCACGCTCCGCTCGAGGTTGACCGCACGGTCGGCCGCGGCCTCCAGCGCGGTGAGGCCGGCGGCCTCGCGCGCGCCGATCACGCTGACCGCCGTGCGCAGCTCGTCCATCGGGTGCGCGGTGAGCGGGAGCAGGTCGATCGCCGCGCGCACGTCGTCGGCCAGCGGCCGGTGCTCGCGCTCGGTGGCTCGCAGCCCGGCCAGCTCGTCGTCCGTCGGCAGCTCGCCGTGCCACAGCAGCCACGCCACCGCCTCGAACGGCCGGGTCGCCGCGAGGTCCTGCACGGGGTAGCCGCGGTAGAGCAGGGAGTTCGTCTCGGGGTCCACCTTGGAGACGGCCGTCACGTCGGCGACCACCCCCGCCAGCCCCCGGCGGACCTCCGGCTCGTCGGCCTGCCCGGTCGTCGGCCCACTGTGCTCGGTCATCGGTGCTCCTTTGCTGCGATGCGGCTGCTGCGGTGTCCCGGCGCGCGCGCCGGCGGGCGTCAGCCGTGGTGGTTGTCGTCCAGGGTGAAGTCGAAGACGCCCGTGTCGAACGTCGAGTAGCCCGCGTAGTCCACCAGCTCGTACAGGCGGGAGCGGGTCTGCATGTGCCCGACCTGTCCCGCCAGCGAGCCCTCGGCACGCAGGGCGTCCAGTCCACGCTCGGCGGCGCCCATCGCGAGCCGCAGCAGCGAGACCGGGTAGATGACGAGCGCCACGCCGGCGTCGGCCAGCTGGCGCGCGGTGAACAGGTCGGACTTGCCGAACTCCGTCATGTTCGCCAGCACCGGGACGTCGACGGCGTCCGCCACCGCCTCGAACTCCGCGAGGTCGCGCATGGCCTCGGGGAAGATCGCGTCCGCCCCGGCGTCGACGAGCGCCTTCGCCCGGTCGATCGCCGTCGGGAGGCCGGCGACGGCCCGCACGTCCGTGCGGGCCATGACCAGCAGGTTCTCGTCGCGGCGCGCGGCGACCGCGGCGCGCACGCGCTGCAGCGCGGTCGGCTCGTCCACGACCTGCTTGCCGTCCAGGTGCCCGCAGCGCTTCGGGTTCACCTGGTCCTCGACGTGCAGCCCGGCCACGCCCGCGTCCTCCATCGCCTGCACCGTGCGCGCGACGTTCATCGCCTCGCCGAACCCGGTGTCCGCGTCCACGAGCGTCGGCAGGTCCGTCATGCGGGCGACCTGGCCCGCCCGGGCGGCGACCTCGGTGAGCGTCGTGAGGCCGACGTCCGGCAGCCCCAGGTCGGCGGCTACCACGGCGCCCGAGACGTACACGCCGTCGAACCCCTTGTCCTGGATCAGCCGCGCCGCGAGCGGGTTGAAGGCGCCCGGCAGCTGCAGCAGGTCGCCGGAGCGCAGGCGCTCGCGGAAGGCGGCTCGCTTGGCGGCGGGGGTGGTGGACGAGTAGAGCACGGTCGGGCTCCTCAGAAGATGCCGGGCGCGACGGGGTGGGTCGTCAGCGCGTCGACGAGCGGGGTGACGGTGAGCCCGGACAGCTCGGCGGGGGAGAGCTCGGGCAGACGCTGCGCGACGTCGAGGAACCGCTCGACCTCCTCGTCGGCCAGCACTCCCGCGGCCAGGGCCCGGAACTTCGCCACGTACTGCGCGCGGGCGAACGGGCGCGCCCCGAGCGGGTGCGCGTCGGCGACGGCGATCTCCTCCACGACGCGCGAGCCGTCGACGAGCTCGATCTCCACGCGCCCGCCGAACGCCTTCTCGGCAGGGTCGACGGCGTGGTAGCGGCGGGTCCACCCCGCGTCCTCGGCCGTCGTCACCTTGCGCCACAGCGCCACGGTGTCCGGCCGGCCGGCGCGCTCCGGGGCGTAGCTGGCCACGTGGTCCCAGGCGCCGTCCTGCAGGGCGACGGTGAAGATGTACGGGATCGAGTGGTCGAGCGTCTCGCGGCTGGCGGCCGGGTCGTACTTCTGGGGGTCGCCGGAGCCCGAGCCGATGACGTGGTGGGTGTGGTGGCTGGTGTGCAGCACGACCGACCGCACGCGTTCCGGGTCCCGCAGCTCGGGGCGCTCGCTGCCGAGCCGGCGCGCGAGGTCGATCCACGCCTGCGCCTGGTACTCCGCGGAGTGCTCCTTGGTGTAGGTGTCCAGGATGGCGCGCCGGGCCTCGCCCGCGGCGGGGAGGGGCACGGTGTAACGGGCGTCCGGCCCGTCGAGCAGCCAGGCGATCACGCCGTCCTCGCCCTCGTACACGGGGCTGGGGGACGTCTGCCCGCGCATGGCGCGGTCCACGGCCTCCACCGCCATCTTGCCCGCGAACGCGGGGGCGTGGGCCTTCCAGGTGGAGATCTCGCCCTTGCGGGACTGGCGGGTGGCGGTGGTGGTGTGCAGCGCCTGGCCGACGGCCTGGTAGATCGTCTCCGCGGGCAGGCCGAGCAGCGTGCCGATGCCCGCCGCGGCCGAGGGCCCGAGGTGGGCCACGTGGTCGATCTTGTGCGCGTGCAGGCTGATGCCCTTGACGAGGTCCACCTGGACCTCGTACCCCGTGACCACGCCCCGCAGGAGCTCGGCGCCACCGAGGCCCAGGTGCTGGGCGACGGCGACGATCGGCGGCACGTTGTCGCCGGGGTGCGAGTACTCGGCCGCCAGGAACGTGTCGTGGTAGTCCAGCTCGCGCACGGCGACACCGTTCGCCCAGGCCGCCCACTCGGGGCTCGTGCGCTCGGGGGAGCCGAAGACGGTGGCACCCGCGCCGCCGCGCGAGACCGGGTGCGCCTCGGCCTGCGAGCGTGCCGCGAGGATGGGCGCGCGGCCCAGGGACGCCGTCGCCACGGCCGCGTTGTCGATGACGCGGTTGATCACCATGTCCGTGACCTCGGGCGTCGGCTCGAGATGCTCGGCGGCGACCTCGGCGATCTTCCAGGCGAGCTGCTCCTCCCGCGGCAGGAGCTCGTCGGAACGGTAGACGCGGACCTCGTGGTCGATCATGCGGGGGAGTCCTCCGGCCGGCACGCGTCGCCGGCAGTCATCTCGGGCAGGCAGCGGGTGCCGGCGTCGTCACCGCCCGGTGCTCCGGGCTGCTCGGAGAACGTAACGCCCGGCGGGCGCGCGGTCCAACGAGGGCAGGCGCGCACGGGCGGTGCCCCGGCGGCGGCACGCTCGGGGGAGGCCCTGTGGTGGGCTTCACGAACGACGTGTCAAGAAACGGTGTCGTCGCAGGTGAGAGCGTCGGCCAGAGCGACCCGGACCACCATGGATGCCCCGGCCAACTTGATTCTGGGTCAAGAGTCGGTAACG
>NZ_JBHUWC010000096.1:0-14548 GCF_042670225.1 Isoptericola sp. NPDC057191
CGCACGCTCTGAGCGCTCAGAGCGTGCGTCACCACCTGGTCGGCGGGCGGTGGGGCGGGTCAGCGGCGGCGGCGGCCGATCGCCCACCCGGCGGCGAGCGCGACGGCGATCCCGACGGCCTGCCCTCCGAGGATCACCCTGTTGAGGTCCAGCACCGGCTGGTAGCGCGTGCCCTCGGCGGAGACCACGACGACACCCAGCGGCTTGACCCGCAGACCGTAGCCGCCGCCTCCGCCGCCGCCCTCGCCGTGCCCCTCGCCCCGGGCCTCGCCGGACAGCTCGCCCTTCAGCTCTCCCTGGGCGTCGCCCTGCGCCTCGCCGGACGCGTCGCCGTGGGCGCCCGGTCCGTGCCCGGGGCCTCCCGCTGCGGCGTCCGTCGTCGCCGGCTCGGCGGACGACTCGGCGGGCTCGGCGGAGGGCTCGGCAGCGGCGTCCGTGCTGCCCGAGCCGAAGCGGAACGACCGGCGCCACCCGGGGGCGCTGCCCTCGCCGGAGCTCTTGCCGGTCCCCCGGCCCGAGCCGCTGCCGGTCCCGTTGCCGGAGCCGGTGCCCGTCCCGTTGGCGGACCCCGTGCCGGTGCCGCCCCCCGAGCCGGTCCCGATCCCGCCCCACACCTTGGCGACGGGGATGATCAGCTGGCCCTGGTGCTCGTACGCCTCGCCGTACGCACGACGCACGGAGAACGAGTCGTCGGCGGCGTCGGTCAGGCGCGCGAGGTCCGGGGCGAAGGAGCGCGAGTCGTCGGTCATGACGCCAGGCTAGGGCTGTGATGTGACGGCCGCCACAAGGATCGCGGGCAGATTCCCGTCGACGCTCGTGGCGGCCGCCGGTCAGCCCTTGACCGACCCCGCCGTGAGGCCCCCCACGATGTACTTCTGCAGGAAGAGGAACAGCGCCAGGACCGGCACCGCCGAGAGGACGGCGCCCGCCGCGAAGAGCCCCCAGTTGGCCTCGAGCAGCGACGAGACCCACCCGTACAGGCCCACGGCCAGGGTCCAGTTCGACTCGGACTGGAGCACCACGCGGGCGATGATGAACTCGCCGAACGTGCTGATGAAGCTCAGCAGCGCCACGACGGCGAGGATCGGCGTCACCAGCCGCAGGATGATGGTCCAGTAGACCTGCGCGTGCGTGGCGCCGTCGATCTTCGCCGCCTCGTCGAGCTCCCGCGGCACGGTGTTGAAGAACCCGTACATGAGGAACGTGTTCACGCCGAGCGCCCCGCCCAGGTACACGCAGATCAGCGCGAGCTTGGAGTTGAGCCCCAGCACCGGCACGACCTGCCCCAGCGAGATGAGCAGCAGGAAGATCGCGACGAACGCCAGCATCTGCGGGAACATCTGGATGATCAGCAGCGACGTGAGGCCGACGCGGCGCCCGGCGAACCGGAAGCGCGAGAACGCGTACGCCGCCGCGGCACCCATGAGCACCGTGCCCACCGCCGTCGCGACGCCGATCACGAGCGTGTTTCCCATCCACGTCCAGAACTTCGTGGCGCTCAGCGCCGCGTAGTTCACGGTGCTGACCTGGGCGAACAGCTCGTTCGACCCGGTCAGGGTGCCGTTCGGCGACAGCGAGGCCGACACCACGTAGACGATCGGGAAGACGGCGTACAGCACCGCCACCACGCCCACGACGTGCCGCCAGCCCAGCTCCCGGGCCCACCGTCCGGCCGACATCCGGTGCCGCAGCTCCTGCGGCGCCCGGCCCTCGGTCGGCGCGGTCTGCGCGCTCCGCGCCGTCTGCGCCGTCTGCTCCGTGTGCTCCGTGTGCTCCGTCATGAGCTCAGCTCCTCGAGCTTGCGGGTCTGCCGGAAGGCGATCGCGGAGATCACGCCCACCACCACGAAGATCACGATGGACAGCGCGCTGGCGAGGCCGTAGTCGCGCGGGGCCGAGCCGTCCAGGCCCGACACGTTGTAGACCATCGAGATGAGGATGTCGGTGTGCCCCAGCGGCACCGACGCGTCGTCGAACCGTGGCCCGCCGCCCGTCAGCATCTTGATCAGGGTGAAGTTGTTGAAGTTGAACGCGAAGCTCGAGATGAGCAGCGGTGCCGTGGCGACCAGCAGCAGCGGCATGGTGATGGAACGCCACGTGCGCCATCGGCCCGCCCCGTCGATACGGGCCGCCTCGTACACGTCGCCCGGCAACGACTGCAACGCACCCGTGCAGATGAGGAACATGTACGGGAACCCGAGCCACAGGTTGACGCCCAGCACGGAGAGCTTGGCCAGCCACGGGTCGGTGAGCCACGGGATCGAGGCACCCCCCAGCAGCACCTGGTTGATCACGCCGAAGCTCTTGTTGAGCATCCCGGACCACAGCAGGGCGGCGAGGAACCCGGGCATCGCGTACGGGAGGATCATCAGGGTGCGGTAGACCTTGCGGCCCCGCAGCCGCGGGTCGTTGAACACCATCGCCAGGAACATGCCCAGCGCGAAGGTCGTCACGACCGACAGCAGCGCGAACGCGAACGTCCACGCGAGGATCTTGACGAACGGGCCCGCGTACCGGGAGTCGCCGAACGCCGTCGCGAAGTTCTCGAAGCCCACCGTCACACGCCAGCCGACGGGCAGCGTGGCGCCGTCCGCCGCCTCGAACTGGCCCTCGTCGTTGGGGGTGTACACCACCCCGGACGAGGTGTCCGTCATCGTGTCCGCGGCCTCGTCGTATTCCAGCACCGACTGGAACACGTAGCCGGTGCGGGCGTCCTGGGTGCGCATCGAGCCGTCGGCCGGGTCGTCCGACACCGGCACCCGCAGCGTCGTGACCTCCTGCTGGCGCTGCAGGACCGTCGCACGGTCGAGCACCGTCCAGCCGGGCACCGCGGTCACGGTGGTGCCGTCGACGGTCGCGTCCGGGGCGTCGGACAGCGGCTCCTCGGCCGTGCCGACCTCCACCGCACCGTCGTCGAGGACGGCGAACCCGAGGTCGCCGTCGTCCGACTCCACGACCGTCAGGGGCAGGGCGGGCGACCCCTCGACGCGACGCTCGTTCTGCACCAGGAGGGCGTCGACCGCCTGCTCCTTGGTGGAGTTGTGGCCGTCGCCGTAGTTGGTGAACGCGACGTACCCCGTGTACCCCACGACGTAGACCTGGTACACGAGCAGGAACGCGAGCCCCGGCAGGATGTACTTCAGCGGCAGGGCACGCTTGGTGAAGTACACCCAGTTGGCCGCGACGAGGAGCGCCAGCATCGCCGCGAGGATCCCCCACGACCCGGCGCGCCAGGCGGCCAGCACCGCGAAGACGCCGAGGGCGTCGACGAGGGCGACGAGCACGATCTTGACGGCGAAGCCGGCCCCGGAGAAAGTTCCGGAGCCGGCCTCGGCGCCCTGGTAGCGGGCACGCGACATCAGCCGATCGCACCCTCGATGTCGGAGACCATCTTGTCCCAGGCCTTGACCGGGTCGGAGGCCTTGCCGGAGATGATGCTCGCCTCGGTGACGCCCCAGAAGGACCACACCGAACCCATCTCGGGGATGGACGGCATCGGCACGGCCGACGCGCCGACCTCACGGAAGCCCGCGACCAGCGGGTCGGAGGAGGCGGCGTCCGCGGCCTCGGTGAGCGCCGGCGGGCGGCCGCCGGCCTTGAACAGCGCCGTCTGCGCCTCAGGCGTCGACATGTAGTTGACGAGGAAGTCGTTCGCCACGAGCGCGTTCTTGCTCTGCGCGCTCACGTAGAAGCCCTGCACGCCCACGAACGGCTGAGCGGGCTGGTCGCCCGGCGCCGGGATCGGGTCCACGGACAGCTTCAGGTCCTTGAACTGGTCGAGCATCCACGGGCCGCCGATGATGAACGGCGACTTCCCCTTGGCGAAGGCCTCGACGGCGATGTCGTACGAGATGTCCGTGCTGAGGTTGCCCGCCTTGCCCTCCTCGGAGAGCCAGTTCGCGAACGCGTGGCCGCCGTCGCCGCCGAGCGCGAGCTCGGGACGGTACGAGCCGTCGTCGTTCTGCTCGAAGACGGGGGCGCCGAACGACGTCTGGAAGGGGTAGTACGTGTACGGGTCGCCCTTGTCGCCGTCCGACTGGATGAGGAACGGGAACTTGGTGCCGGCCTTCTTCCCTGCGGCGACCATGTCGTCGTAGGTCTTCGGCGCCTCGGGGGCGAGCTCGGTGTTGCGGATGAGCGCGATGTTCTCGATCGCGTACGGAAGGCCGTAGACCTGGCCGTCCTGCGTGAACGCCTGCACCGACACCGGGAGGAAGTCGTCGGCCTTGTCGCCCAGCTCGATCGGCGCGACGACGCCGTTGGCGGTGAACTCGCCGAGCCAGTCGTGCGCACCGACCGTGATGTCGGGGCCCTCGCCCGTCGGGACCTGCGCGAGGAAGTCCGCGCGGATGTCCTCGAAGTTCTTCTGGACGATCTCGACGTCGACGCCGGACTCCTTTTCGTACGCGTCGGCGGCGGCCTGCACGGCGGCCTCGCGGGTCTCGTCGACCCACACCGTGAGCGTGCCGGAGGCGGACGGCGTGGCGCTGGCGTCGGTGTCGGCGGACGACTCGCCGCCCGGCTCTCCGCTGCCGCACGCCGTCAGGGCCAGCGTGGTGGCCAGGGCCGAGGCGAGAAGGATGCTCCTTCGCATCGTGGTTACTCCCAGCTGTCTTCGGTGGACGGCCCGCCCGGCGTCACCGCCGGCGGACCCTGAATGCCCACAACGTACGGATCGTTGCAGCGCGATGCAAGATCTTGCGATAACTTTTCAGCAACGCGTGGCAACGGGGTCGCCGCGTTCCGCCGGCCGGCGCCCGACCCGCCGGTATCCCACCCCAGGACGAGGAGGTCCCGTGTCCCCTACGATTCCTCGGGTGCGCACCCGATTGAGCGACCTGGCGGAGCAGGCAGGCGTGTCGACGGCGACCGTGTCGCGCGTGCTGAACGGCAAGCCCGGTGTGGCGAGCTCCACCCGTCAGGCCGTGCTCGCGGCGCTCGACGTCCTCGGCTACGAGCGCCCTTCGGCCCTGCGCGGTCGCTCCGCCGGCCTGGTGGGCCTCATCGTCCCGGAGCTGACCAACCCGGTGTTCCCCGCCTTCGCGCAGGCCATCGAGTCGATCCTGGCGCAGCGCGGGTACACGCCGCTGCTGTGCACCCAGGCCCCCGGCGGCACCACCGAGGACGAGTACGTCAGCACGCTGGTCGACCACTCGGTCGACGGGATCGTGTTCGTCTCGGGCCTGCACGCCGACACCCGCGCCGACCACACGCGGTACTCGATGCTGCGCAGCCAGGGCGTGCCGATCGTGCTGGTCAACGGCTATGCGCCGGGGATCGACGCCCCCTTCGTCTCCCCCGACGACGCGGCCAGCGTGGACGTAGCGGTGCAGCACCTGCTCACCCTCGGGCACCGCCGGGTGGGTCTCGCGATCGGCCCCGAGCGCTACGTGCCGTCCCGGCGCAAGCTCGCCGCGTTCGTCGCCGCGCTCGTGCGGCACGGCCTGGCGGACGACGAGGCGGCGGCCCGGGAGCACGTGCGGTCCAGCCTCTACACGCTCGAGGGCGGGCAGGCCGCAGCGGCCGAGCTGCTCGACGCCGGCCACACCGCGATCGTCTGCGCGTCCGACCTCATGGCGCTCGGCGCCGTCCGCGGCGCTCGGTCGCGGGGACTGTCGGTGCCCGACGACGTCTCCGTCGTCGGGTACGACGACGCCCCGCTCATCGCGTTCACCGAGCCGCCCCTGACTACCGTGCGCCAGCCCGTCGAGGCGATGGCGCGCGCCACCGTGAGCGCACTGCTGACCGAGATCCAGGGCGAGCGCGCCCCCCGCACCGAGCTCCTCTTCGCACCCGAGCTGGTCGTGCGAGGCTCCACGGGAGCGGCTCCGCGCGGCTGAGCCGCTCCCGCAGGCCGGATTTGCTGCAACCGTTGCAGCAACGCTTACACTCGTCCGATCGTGCACGGCTGCTCCGTGCGTCGACGGGCTCGACCGTGCCCGAGAACGCGCGACCGTGCCCAACTGTGCCCGACCGTGCCCCCACCGTGCCCCGCCCGCTGCGCACGGCCCCCGACCAGGTGAGGAAGCCAGCGATGACCTCCACCCAGCCCATCGTCGCCGCGACCGCGACGGACACCGCCGACGAGCTGCTGCGCACCAGCGCCGTCGTGCACGCCGGCAGCGGCGCTGCGCGGCAGTGGTGGCGCGACGCCGTGATCTACCAGGTCTACCCGCGTTCGTTCGCCGACGGCGACGGCGACGGCATCGGCGACATCCCGGGCGTCACGGCCCGCCTCGACCACCTCGGTTCGCTCGGCGTCGACGCCGTCTGGCTGTCGCCCTTCTACCGCTCGCCGCAGAACGACGCCGGCTACGACGTGGCCGACTACCGCGACGTCGACCCCCTGTTCGGCACGCTCGCCGACTTCGACGACCTGCTCGCCGGCGCCCACGCGCGCGGCATCCGCGTGATCGTGGACCTCGTGCCCAACCACACGTCCGACCAGCACGCCTGGTTCCAGGCCGCGCTCGCCGCCGCCCCCGGCTCCCCCGAGCGTGCCCGGTACGTCTTCCGCGACGGCCGCGGCCCGGACGGCGCCGAGGCGCCCAACAACTGGCAGTCGATCTTCGGCGGCCCGGCCTGGACCCGCCTCGCCCCGCGCGAGGACGACGGCCCCCTCGGACCGCAGTGGTACCTGCACCTGTTCGACTCCACGCAGCCCGACCTGGACTGGCAGCAGCCCGAGGTCCGCGCCGAGTTCGAGGACGTGCTGCGCTTCTGGCTCGACCGGGGCGTGGACGGCTTCCGCGTGGACGTCGCGCACGGTCTCGTCAAGGCCGACGGCCTGCCGGACTGGGACGGGCACGTCGAGATGGTCGCCGGGTCTGCCGACGACGTGGCCGACGAGTCGACCGACGACGTCGAGCCCGGCGCGCCCGAGGACGGCTCGACCGGCGCCGGCAACCACGGCCCCATGTTCGACCAGGAGGGCGTCCACGAGGTCTACCGCGCGTGGCACCGCGTGCTCGCCGAGTACGACGGCGACCGCTGCCTCGTCGCCGAGGCCTGGGTGGAGCCGCTGAGCCGGCTGGCCCGGTACGTGCGCCCCGACGAGATGCACCAGGCGTTCAACTTCTCCTTCCTCACCACCGGCTGGGACGCTGCCGCCCTGCGCACCGTGATCGCGGCGTCGTACCAGGCGAACGACGAGGTCGGTGCGCCGACCACCTGGGTCCTGTCGAACCACGACGTGGTCCGCCACCCGTCCCGGCTCGGCTCGGCCGACCCGTCCGTCAAGGTCAACGGCGTCTTCGCCACCGACCCGCAGCCCGACGAGGAGCTCGGCCTGCGGCGCGCCCGCGCGGCGAGCCTGCTGATGCTCGGGCTGCCGGGCTCGGCGTACCTGTACCAGGGCGAGGAGCTGGGCCTGCCGGAGCACACCACCCTGCCCGCCGACGTGCGTCAGGACCCGGCGTTCTTCCGGACGGGCGGCGCCGAGGCCGGTCGTGACGGCTGCCGCGTCCCCCTGCCCTGGCAGGCCGACGCGCCCGGCTTCGGCTTCGGGCCTACCGGCGAGCCGTGGCTGCCGCAGCCGGCGTCGTTCGCGCGCTACGCCGCGGACGTGCAGTACGGCGTGGAGGGCTCGACGTTCGAGACCTACCGGGCCGCCCTCGCGCTGCGCAAGGCCGAGGGCCTGGGCCACGGCGCGGCTGCCTGGCTGGAGGCCTGGGCGACGTCGCCGGACGTGATCGCCCTGCGCAACCAGGACGTCGTCGTGCTGGCGAACCTCGGCTCCGAGCCCGTGCTGCTGCCCCGCGGCGCCGAGGTGCTGCTCGCCTCCGGCCCCGTCGTCACCGACCGGTCCGCCGACCCGCAGGTCCGCGTCCCTGCCGACACGACGGTCTGGCTGCGCGGCTGACCGTCCCGCCGAGGTAGTTCACTACTTCGCCGTGCCTCGAACTACCTCGGCAAGCTGCGAACTACCTCGGCGGTTCTGGTGCGACCTCGCCAGGCTGCGAACTACCTCGGCAAGCTACGAACTACCTCGGCAGTCCTCGCGCTACCTCGGCAGTCCTCGCGCTACCTCGGCAGGTTGCGCTCCCCCGGCTTGCAGGGTCAGCCGCCGCTGACGCTGAGCTCGGCCTCGCGCAGCCGCGCCTCGAACTCCTCGTCCAGGTCGCGGGAGTCGAGCCACCCGTACGGCAGGTGCGGCTGCTTCGGGGACCCGGCGCGCCCGCGCGGGCCTTCGGCGTCCTCGCCCGGGTAGGGCAGGTCGAGGTCGAGCGCGTCGAGGCGCTCGCGCAGCTCGGCCGTGGTGGAGACCATCGCGAGCGCCCGCCGCGCGTCGCCACCGACGGCGTAGCCCTTGAGGTACCAGGCCATGTGCTTGCGCAGGTCGCGCATGCCCTTGCCCTCGTCGCCGTCGAAGTAGTCGATCATGAGCTGCCCGTGCCGGTAGATCGTGTCCGCGACCTCGCGCAGACCGGGCCGCACGCGCGTGGTCACGCCGTGGAACGCCGCCGCGAGGTCCGCGAAGAGCCACGGCCGACCCTGGCAGCCACGCCCGACGACGACGCCGTCGGCGCCGGTCTCGCGCACCATGCGGAGCGCGTCCTCGGCGGACCAGATGTCGCCGTTGCCCAGCACCGGGACGGTGCGGACCGCCTCCTTGAGCCGCGCGACGGCGGTCCAGTCGGCGGTGCCCGAGTAGTAGTCCGCGGCGGTGCGGGCGTGCAGCGCCACGGCCGCGACGCCCAGCGACTCCGCGATTCGGCCGGCCTCCAGGTAGGTCAGGTGGTCGTCGTCGATACCCTTGCGCATCTTCACGGTGACCGGCACGCCGTACGGCTCGGCGGCCTCGACCGCGGCACGCACGATGTCGGTGAACAGCTGACGCTTCCACGGCAGGGCGGACCCACCGCCCTTGCGGGTCACCTTGGGCACGGGGCAGCCGAAGTTGAGGTCGACGTGGTCCGCGCGGTCCTCCCCCGCGATGATCTTCACCGCTGCGCCGACGGTCGCCGGGTCGACGCCGTACACCTGCGCCGAGCGCGGCGTCTCGTCCGCGCCGAAGGTGACGATGCGCAGCGACTCGACGTTGCGCTCCACGAGGGCGCGGCTGGTCACCATCTCCGCCACGTACAGGCCGGGGTCGAAGCCCTGCGACGCCCCTGCCTCCCGGCACAGCGTGCGGAAGGCGCGGTTGGTGACGCCGGCCATCGGCGCCAGCACCACCGGGGTGTCCACGGTGATCGGCCCGATCTGCAGCGGCGGCAGGACGCGCGAGGCGTGGGTGCTGACGGGATCGAGGGTGGAGGTCACGTCCCCCATTCTCGCAAACGCGCGGGGTGGTCGGTCAGCTGCGGACCGACGGTGCGATCCCGGTGACGCTCTGCACGTCCTCCCAGCACTCCACCCCGCGGATGTCGGGGAGCCGGTCGCGGGTGAAGACGGGGTCGCTGCCCGAGCGCCGCTGGGCGCGGTAGTCGGCGAGCAGCTTCCACACGATCCCCGACAGCAGCGCGATGGCGACCAGGTTGACCAGCGCCATCAGGCCCATCACGCCGTCGGCGGTGTTCCACACGACGTCCGACGACACGACCGACCCGCCGAGCACCGCGAGCACGGCGAGCGTGCGGTACCCGGCCAGCACGCCGCGGGAGCGGGTGATGAACTCCACGTTGGACTCGCCGTAGTAGTAGTTCCCCAGGATGGTGCTGAAGGCGAGCAGGAAGATGATCAGCGTCAGCAGCCCGTTCGACCAGGTGCCGAGGCTGGAGACCAGGCCCTGCTGCGTGAGGCCGATGCCGGGCTCTGCGCCCGCGAGGTCGGGGTCGGCGACGAGGATGATGAACGCCGTCACCGAGCACACCACGAACGTGTCGAAGTACACCCCCAGCGTCTGCACCAGGCCCTGCTTCACGGGGTGGGTGACGGCCGCCGTCGCGCCCGCGTTCGGCGCGGAGCCGAGGCCCGCCTCGTTGGAGAACATGCCGCGCTTCACGCCCTGCATGATCACCGTGCCCAGCGTGGCGCCCACCACCTCGTTCACGCCGAACGCGTCGCCGAAGATGGCCGCGAACGCGTCCGGCACCCGGTCGGCGTTCACCGCCACGACCGCCAGACCGGTGAGCAGGTACAGCACGGCCATCGCCGGGACCACGGCCTGGGTGACGTGCGCGATCCGACGCAGGCCGCCGAAGATCACCAGGCCCGCGAGCACGGCCAGGACGATGCCGACGCCCCACGCGAGCGCGCCACCCGCCTCGACGCCGGCGGTCGTCGCGACGGTCGCGGTGATGGTGTTGGCCTGCAGCGACGAGAACGCGAGCGGGAAGCAGCAGATGAGGATGACGGCGAACAGCACGCCCATCCAGCGGGCCCGCAGGCCGCGTTGCATGTAGTACGCCGGGCCACCGCGGAACCCGTCGGAGTCGCGGGTCTTGTAGAGCTGGCCCAGCGTGGACTCGACGAACGACGACGCCCCGCCCACGAACGCCATGAGCCACATCCAGAAGACCGCCCCGGGCCCGCCCACGGCGATCGCCGTGCCTACCCCGGCGATGTTCCCGACCCCGACGCGCGACGCGGCCGAGATGGTGAAGGCACCGAACGCCGACACCGACTGCGGTCTCCCGTCGGCGTCCTTCGGGGCGGCGTCGGTGAGGGTGCGGAGCATCTCCGGCAGCATGCGCGCCTGCACCACGCCGCTGCGCAGCGTGAAGTACAGGCCGAGCACCACCACCACGGGCAGCACGATCCACGTCCACAGCGTGTCGCCGAAGGACAGGACCCAGTCGTTGAGCGAAGACATCCGGACAGTGTGCAGGCCCGCGCCCCGGGCAGCGAACGGGGACCCGTCAGAGCCAGCCGTTGTCCTGCGCGATCCGCACCGCCTCGGCGCGCGTGCGGGCCCCGGTCTTGCCCATCGCCGCCGACAGGTAGTTGCGCACCGTGCCCTCCGACAGGAACGCCTCCGCCGCCACCTGGGCGACGGTGCCGCCGTCGGCCGCGAGCGCCAGCACGTGCCGCTCCCGCTCCGTGAGCGGGCTGGCGCCGACGGCGAGCGAGGCGACGGCGAGGTCGGGGTCGACGGCGCGCAGCCCGGCGTGGACGCGCCGCACGGCGTCGGCGAGCTGCTCGGCGGGGGTGTCCTTGACGACGAACCCGCTCGCGCCGGCGTCCAGGGCGCGGCGCAGGTAACCGGGCCGCCCGAACGTCGTCACGACCAGCGCGCGGCACGACGGCAGCTCGCGGTGCAGCGCGGCGGCTGCGGCGATGCCGTCGAGGCCGGGCATCTCCACGTCGAGCAGCGCCACGTCCGCGGCGTGGTCGCGGGCGGCGGCCAGCACCTCGTCCCCGCGGCCGACCTGCGCGACGACCTCGAGGTCGGGCTCGAGGTCGAGGAGGGCGGCGAGCGCGCCGCGCACGAGCGCCTGGTCGTCAGCGAGGAGCAGTCGGATCACGGGTCGATCCTGGCACCCGCGGCGGACAGGTCCGCACGCACGGTCACCGCGAGCCGGAAGCCGCCGAGCGGGCTGGGGCCCGTCTCCAGCACCGCCCCGGCGGCGCGGGCCCGCGCCGTGAGCCCGGTCAGGCCGTGACCGCCCCCGTCGCGGGCCGACGACGGCACGCCCGCGCCGTCGTCGTCGACGACGAGCCGGTCCGCCGCGACGGTCACCACGACCCGCGACGCGCCCGAGTGCCGCAGCACGTTGGTGGTGCCCTCGCGCAGCACCCACGCGAACAGCTCTCGCCGCTCGGCCGGCACGGCGTCCACCGCGCCGGGCAGCTCGGCCTCCACCCCGGCGGCGTCGAGGGCGGAGCGGGCGGCGGCGAGCTCGCCGGCGAGGGTGACCTGCCACGCGCCGGCGACGGTGCCGCGCACGTCGGCGAGCGCGCCCCGGGCGAGGCCCTGGATGTCGGCGACCTCGGCGGCGGCCCGCGCGGTGGGGCCGTCGCCGTCGCGGGCCGCGGCGAGGAGCTTCGCGGCCAGCTCGGCCTTCACGGAGATGACGGTGAGGGAGTGACCGAGGACGTCGTGCATGTCGCGGGCGATGCGTTCGCGCTCGCGGGCCACGGCGAGGTCCGCCACCTGCTGCTGCGCCTCGCGCAGGCGCCGGTTGCGGTCGATGACCTGGGTGAAACCGAAGACGGCGGCGCTGGCGAGCACCGCGCCCACGACGTTCCCGTCCTCGGGCTCCCACCCGGGCAGCAGGCGCGGCAGCACCACCATGACGACGATGCTGAGGCCCACGACCCAGAGCGCCGTGCGCCCGTCGACGACGTAGATGGCGGTGACGCACACGAAGATCAGCCCGACGAGCCCGTGCTGCTGTGCAGCCAGGCAGGAGAGCCCCACGCACGCCAGCTGGAGGGTCAGCAGGAGTGCGGCGGCGCGGGGCGAGAGCATCGGCCGCCCTGTCGTGCGACCACCGTCGCCGACGGTCGTCACCCGGCGGAACCGCAGGAACGTCGCCGTGAAGATCCCGGCCACCCCGAGCACGCCGACGGCGCCCACGACGCGCAGCAGCGTCGTGGGCGCGTCGAGGGACGCCTGGAAGGGCTCGACGAGAAAGACCACCCAGATGATCGCGAGCACCGGGCCGAACCGTGGGATGCCGCCGAGCGGCCGCCGGGCGTCCGGGTCGAACGGGTCGTCGCCCGCGGTCCCGGCGGACGGCGCGGTGGGGGACGTCGAGGTCACGTCCCCCACCGTGCCACGCCGGCGCGTCCCGCCGACGGACCGGGTGCTCACACCCGGGCCGTGTCCTTGCGGAAGCGCCACGCGGCGCCGACGAAGAAGATCGCCGCCCAGGTGACCACGTTCACGACGGCGGCGATGCCGAGCTCCCCGCCGAGGGGCGCGTGCACCAGCTCGGCCAGACCGTAGGTCGGGAAGAACTGCGCCACGGTGGCCCACCAGCCGTCCCCGAGGGGCACGAACAGGCCACCGCCGAAGGAGAGGAGCGCGAGGACCGGACCGAGGATCTGCATGACGTTCTCCGCGGGCAGCAGGTAGCCCATGAACAGGCCGAACGCCGCGAAGACGAGGGAGCCGACCCAGGCGAGCAGCGCGCACAGGATCCAGGCGCCGAGGGGCATCTGCGCACCGGTCGCCCCGGCCACCACGAGGGTGATCACGACGGAGGCCGCGCCCAGCACCATGGCGCCGGCGAGCTTGACCGCCACGTAGGCGGCCGGCCGCAGCGGGGTGAGGCGCAGCTGGCGGGTCCAGCCCTGGGCCCGCTCCACCGACACGCTCGCCCCACCGCCCGTGGCGGTGACCATCGCCCCGTACAGGGCCATCGAGACGGCGATCCACGCGGTGACGTTGCCGCTGCCCGCGCTCTGGTTCGTGTAGTCGCCCTGCAGCCCGAAGATGAGGAAGAAGACCGGCGGCATCACCACCGAGAAGATGAGGGTGCGCCGGTTGCGCAGGGAGCGGCGCAGCTCGACCACGAGGTAGGTGCGGACCGCGGTCGAGGTCCGGATGCGAGGCCGGGTCGCGGTCGTCGTGCCGGGGGTGGCGCCGGCCGGCGTCGTGCCGGGGGTGGTGGTCGTGGTGCTCATCGGAGGGCTCCGTCCGGGCTGGTGGGGGCGGTGGTGAGGGCCACGAAGGCGTCCTCGAGATTCTCGGAGGCGACCTCGAGGTCGCAGGCGGCGGTCTGCGTGAGCAGGAAGCGTGCGACGACGTCGGAGTCCGGGGTGCGCACGACGAGCCGCGCGCCGCGGTGGTCGATGGCGTCCACGGCCGGCATCTCGCGCAGCCGTGCGGCGACGGCGGCGCGGTCGCCGTCGTCGTCGATGCGCGCGCTCACGGTGCGACCGGACGCGAGGCTCTTCACCTCGGCGGTGGAGCCGTCGGCGACGACCCGCCCCTGGCTGACCAGGACGACGCGGTCGGCGTACGTGTCGGCCTCCTCCAGGTAGTGCGTGGCGAACACCACGGTGCGCCCGGCGGCGGCGTCGGCGCGGATGGCGGCCCAGAACTCGCGGCGGCCCTCCACGTCCATGCCGGTGGTGGGCTCGTCCAGGAGGAGCAGGTCGGGCTCGCTGACCAGGGCCATCGCGAACCGCAGGCGCTGCTGCTGGCCGCCCGAGCACTTGCCCACCATGCGGTCGGCGAGGTCGGCGATGCCGGCGCGCTCCAGGTACGGCACCGGGGAGCCGGTCCGGCCGAACAGGGCGGCGGTGAGGGCGACGGTCTCGCCCACGGTGATGTCGCGCAGCAGGCCGCCGGTCTGCATGACGGCGGCCACCCGGCCGGCGGCGATCGCGGCCGCCGGCTCGGCGCCGAACACCTGCACGGTGCCGGCGGTGGGGGCGCTCAGGCCGAGCACCATGTCGATCGTGCTCGTCTTGCCGGCGCCGTTGGGGCCGAGGAAGGCCACCACCTCGCCGGGGGCGATCTCCAGGTCGATGCCGTCGACCGCGCGGACGGGGCCGGCGGACGACGGGAACTCCTTGCGCAGCCCGCGCAGGTGCAGCGCGGGGGTGGGACGGTTCGTCGAGGTCATGCCTCGATCTTGGCCGCGCGGCGCCCTGACCTGCAGGGCCGCCTGTCACGACGTGGCCATGACATCTGTCATGCGCCCCCCCGCCAG
>NZ_JBHUWC010000097.1:0-14513 GCF_042670225.1 Isoptericola sp. NPDC057191
CGGGCCGCCGTCGGGCAGGCCGGTCAGGTCACGGTCGACCCGGCAGGATCACTCCTCGATCTTGCCCTCGATCTGCCGCTGGTAGGTGTAGGTGTTGTCGGCGCCGTACTTGTAGATGCCGATGAAGGCGGACGTCGGGTCGTTCGACTCGTTGAGCGGCCCGATGCCGGACTTGCCGACGTAGTGGATGTCCTCGCCGGCCTCGAGCGCCTTGACGCCGTCGGCGAACGACGTGACCTCCTTGCCGCCGTCGGCACCGGACACCGCGCGGATGTTCTTCGAGATGGTCTCGCCGTCCGTGCCCTTGCCCTTCACGGCAGCGAGGGCCGCGAGGACGGTGGCGTCGTACGACTCGGCGGAGTACGAGAAGTCCTCGAGCTTGCCGCTCTCGTTCTCGCTGTACCAGGACGTGAGCTGGTCACGGAAGGAGTCGTCCGCCTGCGCGCCGGGAAGCGTGCCCTGGACGCCCTTGAGGGTGCCCTTGTCGAACTTGTCGCCGTAGTTGGAGAGGTTGCCGTCCACGAAGTAGGTGGTGCCGTCGAAGTCCCAGCCCTGCGCCACCAGCTCGTTGACGATGGCGACGGTCTCCTCGAACGCCACGATCGAGATCGCGTCCGGCTTCTGCGCGAGCAGCGCGGTCACCTGGGCGCCGAAGTTGGTCTCACCCGGGGCGAACTCGTTGCCGGCGCCCTTGCCGCCGTAGACGACCTCGCAGCCGTCCTTCTTGACGGTGTCCTCGATGACGTCGCGCAGACCGGTGCCGTAGGCCTCGTTCTGCACCAGGAAGCCGATCTTGCAGTGGCCGTCGTCGAGGATGAGCGACCCGTGCGCCGCACCCTGCACGGTGTCCGGCGGAGCGGTGCGGGCGAAGTAGTCGCCGTAGCCGGAGAGGTCCTTCGCCGTGTTGGCCGGCGAGATCTCCATGACCCCGGCCTCCTCGAACTGGTCGACCACACCGAGCGAGACGGCGGACGACGCCGCGCCGATCACCGCGGACACGCCCTTGCTGATGAGGTCGGTCGCGGTGCTCTTGGCCACCGAGAGGTCGGTGCTGTCGCCCGAGTCTCCCCACTCGACGCTCACGTCGTTGCCGAGGACGCCCCCGGCCGCGTTGATGTCGTCGATGGCGAGGCCGACGCCGGCGATCTCGGGCGGGCCGAGGAAGGCGAGCGTGCCCGTGACGGGGAGGATCGTGCCGATCTTCAGCGGATCGGTGGAGCCGCCCCCGCCGTCGGTGCTGTCCTCGCTGCCGCCGTCGGAAGAGCCGCACGCGGTGAGGCCCAGGCTGAGGACTGCCGCGAGGGCGAAGCCCTTGGCGACCGTGGTTCGTCGGATCATGCTGTATCCCCTTTTGGAGGTGGGACATTCGCGGCTCAACACCGCATTCAGTGCCGCTGAACGTAGCGAGACTGTATGTCTCCGACGTGTCGTGCGGGTCACTCCCAGAAGATCGTGACGAACCTGTTATCTGCGTCACACTCGCCCTCGGAACGGGCCCGAGCGGTCCCCGTCAGTCGCGCATCTGGGTGAACGAGGCCGTCGCCGGGTCGGCGCCCGTCCGCCCCTCCACGCCCGCCTCGAGGGCGTCGACCGCTGCCATCTGCTCGGGCGACAGCTCGAAGGAGAACACGTCCAGGTTGGTCGCCTGACGCTCGGCCGACATGGACTTGGGGATGACGACGCGCCCCTGCTGCACCGCCCAGCGCAGCACCACCTGGGCGGGCGTCACGCCCAGCTCCTCGGCGGCGGTCACCACGGCCGGCGCGTCCAGGTCCGCACCGCGCCCGAGCGGCGAGTACGCCTCGACGGCGATCCCGAGCTCGCGGCAGCGCTGCTGCAGCGCGACCTGCTGGTACGTGGGGTGCGCCTCGATCTGGTTCACCGCGGGCACGACGTCGGTCTCGGCGACGAGCCGTTCCAGGTGCTCCACCAGGAAGTTCGACACGCCGATCGCGCGCACCGCGCCGTCGGCGAGGAGCTTCTCGAAGGCCCGCCAGGTCTCGACGTAGAGGTCCGCGCTCGGCACCGGCCAGTGGATCAGGTAGAGATCCACCTGGTCGACGCCGAGCGCCCGGCGCGAGTCCTCGAAGGCACGCAGCGCCTGGTCGTACCCCTGGTCGCCGTTGCGCAGCTTCGTGGTGACGAACACGTCCTCGCGCGGGAGGCCGGACGCGCGCAGCGCCGCTCCCACGCCCGCCTCGTTGTAGTACGCGGCAGCGGTGTCGACGTGCCGGTAGCCGAGCTCGAGCGCCTGCTCGACGTTCGCCTGGGTGCCGTCGTCGGGCACCTGGAACACCCCGAGGCCGAGCTGCGGGATCTGGACGCCGTCGGACAGGGAAAGGGACGGGACTGAAGAGGAGGTCATGACTCCTTTCTATCGGGCTCCTCCACCATCTCGCCCACCCTGTGGACTACCTGTGGGCGAACACTGGTGCGCGTGCGCGCGCTCGCGTACCGTTGTGCCCGTTGCAGTGCCTCGCTCGTACCGGACGGTCCTCCGTCTGCGCCACAGCGGCAGCGTCGTCAGGACTGACGCTCTCGCTCGGCGGACCTTGGTTTCAAGAGTTGACGACGATTCACCGTGATGCGCGATCTCGACGGTCGAGGTCGTCGACACCTCTTGAAGGAGTAAGCATGGCCACCGGAACCGTGAAGTGGTTCAACAGCGAGAAGGGCTACGGCTTCATCGCCCCCGAGGACGGCTCGGCCGACGTGTTCGTCCACTTCTCCGCGATCCAGAGCCAGGGCTACCGTTCCCTGGACGAGGAGCAGCGCGTCGAGTTCGACGTGACGCAGGGCCCGAAGGGCCCGCAGGCGGAGAACGTCCGCCCGCTCTGATCTCACCGCTCGGCCGGCTGACGCCGGCCGCGTGAGTCGCACGGCCCGCACCCCGCTCGGGGTGCGGGCCGTCGCCGTCTGCGGCTCCAGGCGTCTGGCGTCGGGCTCGGTGCGCCCGGGAACGACACTCCGCACGCACGCGTTGACCCTGCATGGGACTCCTCGACCGACTTCTCGGCAGAACCCCCGACGAGCGCTCGTACCACGGCGTGCCCGGCGAGCCCGGCTCGCGGGCGGGCGGCGCCGGCGAGTCTCCCGGCAAGCACGGGTACGCGCCGCACCCCGACCAGCAGCCCGCCGGCCGGCCCGGCGGCACGGTCCCCGCCGCACGCCGAGACCCGGACGAGGTCGCGGTCGAGCGCTACCGCTACCTCCTGCGCACCGCGCCGCCGGACGCCGTCGAGCAGGCGCACGCCGAGGCCTTCGCCCGCCTGACGCCCGAGCAGCGGCAGCGGGTCCTGGCGGAGCTCGGCGCCGGCCTGCCGCAGGCCGAGCGCGCCAGCTCCGACGACCCGCAGTCCCTCGCGCGCATGGCCACGCGCGCCGAGATGCGCAACCCCGGCACCCTGGAGCAGTCGTTCCGCGGCCAGGGCGGGTACGGCGCCGGCCCGCGCAGCCCGGGCTTCGGGTCGATGGTCGGTTCGAGCCTGCTCGGCACGGTCGCCGGTGTCGTCATCGGCTCGGCAGTGGCGAACGCCCTGTTCGGCCCTGCGTTCGGCGACCCGTCGCAGGACTTCGCCGGGGACGGGGGCGACGCCGGTGCCGACGGCGGCGCTGAGGGCGGCACTGAGGGTGGCGCTGAGGGCGGCGACGGCGCGGGTGACGCCGGTGCCGATGCCGGGTCCGGCGACGCGGGGTACACCGAGGCCGCCGGCGCCGACCCTGGCTACGGCGGGGACGCCGGTGGTGACACGGGCGGGTTCGGCGACTTCGGGGGCGATTTCGGAGGCGACTTCGGCGGCGGCGGCGACTTCGGCGGCTTCTAGGCCCCCGCACGACGAGCACGGCGCGGGCACCGGGGGTGTTCCCTCGGTGCCCGCGCCGTGCGCGCACCGGCGTCACACGCCGAGGACGTCGACCGCCTCCCCGGTCCGCGCGCTCTCGTAGGCCGCGAGGATGATCCCGAGCACGGCGATCCCCTCGGCCTCCGTGTTCAGCGGCCGACGGCCCGTCTCGAGGCAGTCGACGAAGTCGGCGATCTCCGCCGCGAACGTGTTCACGGCCGCGTGCTCGAAGACCTGCTCCTCCTCGCCCCGCAGCTTCACGCGCAGCGTCGTGCCGTCCGAGCTGAGCGAGCCCTTCTCGCCGACCACGCTGAAGCGGTCGGTCCCCGGCGCGGCGTCGTAGGCCCACGACGTCACCAGCTGGCCGACGCTGCCGTTGTCGAAGCGCACGAGCACCTGCGCGGAGTCCTCGCCCTCCATGAACGTCAGCCGGTGCGTCGACATCATGGCGAAGGCCTTGACGGGCCGGCCGCCGGCGAGGTGCATCAGCAGGTAGGTCGGGTGGTAGCCCGTGTCGATGTACTCGCCGCCGCCGCTGGTCGCCGCGTGCGCGCGCCACCCCATGTTCTCGGGGTCGAAGCTGTTGTGGAACGAGTCGGTCGTGCGCACCTCATACACGTCGCCGAGGACACCGGAGTCGATGATCTCCTTCGCCTTCGCGACGGCGGGCATGAACAGCTGGTTGTGCGCGCACATCAGGGTGACGCCGGCCGCCTCGACCGCGGCGCGCACCTCGGCCGCCTCCTCCGCGGTCAGGCACAGCGGCTTCTCGCACAGGATGTGCTTGCCGGCCTTGGCGGCGGCCACGATCGCCGCCTTGTGCAGGTGGTGCGGCAGGCAGATGTCGACGGCGTCGACCTCCGGGTCGTTCACGAGGTCGGTGAAGTCGGCGTAGGGGCGCGCCCCGGTCTCCTCGACGCGGCGCGCGAGGGTCTCGGGCACCGCGTCGGCGATCGCGGTGACGGTGGCGCGGTCGGGGATCGTGGCGTAGCCGGCGAGGTGGGCGCCGGCGATGCCCCCGGCGCCGATGAGGCCGATACGGACGGGCGGGTTGGCGGTCATGGTGGGTCCAGTTCTGTGGTGGTGCGAAGGTCGGTCAGAGCGGCGCGCCGGCGAGGGCGGCGTGGCTCGCGACGTCGACGAGAGCGGTCAGCGAGCGGGCCCGCGCAAGGTTCTCCTCGAGGTCGACGCCGGAACGGATCGACCCCGCCCACTGGGCGAAGAGGATCGGCTGGTCGGCGGGCAGGTCCACGCGGGACGACCCCTCGCGGGTGGTCAGGCGCATCACGCCCCGGCCGTCGTCGTCGGTCTCGAAGCCGTACAGCACCGAGCCCTCGGTGCCGTGGACCTCGATCGTGAACGGGCTGGCGGGTGTCACGAAGCCGGTCTCGATGACGCCGATCGCGCCGTCGGGCGTCGTGACGGTGACCGAGGCGTTGTCCTCGACGCCGCGCCCGGTCTGGTCCGTGTAGGTCGGTCGCACCGAGGCGAGCTCGTCACCGAGGATCAGCTGGGTCAGGTAGACGGGATGCGCGCCGAGGTCGAAGAACGCGCCGCCGAGCGCCTCGGAGGCGTCGTAGAACCGCGCGGGCAGCCAGTCGGCCGTGGAGCCGTCGTGGGCGAGGCGCACCCGCGCGTAGGTGAGCCGGCCGAGGGTGCCCGCGTCGAGGATGTCGCGCAGGGCCAGCGTGTAGCCGTGGGTGAGCCGCGGCAGGGAGACCGTCAGCCGGACGTCGGCGGCGCGGGCGGCGGCGATCAGCCGGTCGCACTCCTCGACGGTGGGCGCGAGCAGCTTCTCGGTGAAGACGTGCTTGCCGGCGCCGATGGCCTTGGCCATCACCTCGACGTGGTCGCTGGTGGCGGCGGTGACGGTCACGCCGTCGAGGTCGTCGCGCGCCAGCAGCGCGTCGAGGTCGGTCGTGGCCTCGACGCCGAGCCGGTCGGCGAGCTCGCGGCCGCGCTCGGCGTCGTCGTCCCAGACGGCGACGAGCTCGGTGTCGTCGTGGTCGACGGCGGCGCGCCCGTACTCCTCGGCGTGCACGTGCCACGCGCTGAGCACGGCGATGCGCAGGGGTGTGGTCATGGTTCAGCTCCTGGGTTCGTGGGTGGGTGCGGGGCGTGCCCGCTCAGCCCGGGATCACGCTGTTCTGCCCGTACGTGGCGGGCATCTGGTAGCCCTCGAAGAGCGCCATCTTGGGAGCGACGCTCAGCTGGTTGTTGGCGATGGCCTCCTGGGGCGTCTGGGAGCCGATGATCACCGAGCTGCGGGAGCGCTGGAGCGTGTCCCAGGCCACGGAGCCCACCGGCAGCGGCGGTCGGGACGTGGACGTCGGCAGCATCTGCCGGAACAGCTCGGCCTTGGGGTTGTAGTGGCGGTTGGTGATGGCCTTCAGGTGGGTGGGCAGGTCTCCGAGCAGCGGCGACAGGATCCGCTGGCCCTCGTAGCCGGCGTAGAACTTCATGAACTCCCACAGGTTGCGCGACATCTTGGAGCCCTTCGGGGCCACCAGGGAGGCGCCGCCGGACCACGAGTACGTGTCGTCGCCCTCGGCGTTGACGGGCAGCCAGGTGAACTTCAGCGGCAGGTCCGGCGCATACTTCTCGTTGCTGCGGATGGAGAACGGGCCGGTGGTGGACATCGCCAGTCGCTCGCTGAACATGGCGGTCTGGCTGGGCGGGGAGTTCGGCGGCTGGTAGGTCGCGAAGAACGCGTCGGACTTGGCGTAGGGGAACTCGTCGGCCCAGTCGGCGTAGAGGTCGAACACGGACCGCCACTGCGGGGAGTCCAGCGTGACCGACGCGGTCTCGTTCGAGTAGAGCTGGGCGTCGAGGCCGAACCCCCAGGTGTACGGCCAGCCCTCGCCGTCCCAGGGGACGAACCCGAGGGCCTCGAAGTTGCCGCGGGAGTCGGACCGGGTGACCTTGCGGCTGACGGCGCGCAGCTCGTCCCAGGTGAGCACGTGCTGCTGCGGGTCGAACATGTCGAGGTCGACGCCCGCGGTCCGCAGGATGTTCTCGTTGTACATGATGCCGCGGGCGTCCGTGTTGATCGGCAGCCCGTACAGCCGGCCGTCGTACGTGAGCTCGTCGATCGCGAACTGCAGCCACTGCGACGTGAACTCCTTGACGGAGACGCCCTCGTACTCCTCGATGAGGCCGTCGATCGGCTCCAGCAGCCCGATCGAGGCGTTCTGCACGGCGTTGAACCGGTCCATCTGCCAGACGTCCGGGGCGGTGCCGCCGCGGACCGCGGTGATGATCTGGCTCATGTCCGCGACGCCGTTGCTCGGCACCTGGTCGACGTCGATCGAGATGCCGGCGCCGGCCTTCGTGGCGTTGAAGCCCGCGATGGCCTTGGCATCCTTGTCCGCGTCCGCGGCGCCCATGCCCCAGTAGCGGATGACGGCGTCGCTCGAGGAGGCCCGGGGGGCGCACGCCCCGAGGGAGAGGGCTGCGGCGGACACCGCGGCGGCCCCGAGGAAGTTGCGGCGCGAGATCACTTGAAACCTCCGATGGTGATGCCCCGGATGAAGTAGCGCTGGAACACGAAGAACAGGATCAGCAGGGGCAGGATGACCAGGAACGACGCGGCCATCAGCTGGTTGAACGAGACGTCCTGCGCGTGCACCGAGCGGAACGACTGCAGCCCGATCGAGAGGGTCTGCACGCTCTCGTCCTGCAGGTAGATCAGCGGGCCCATGAAGTCGTTCCAGGACGCGACGGCCGCGAAGATGGCGACGGTGGTCAGCGCCGGCCTGGCCGTGGGGAACACCAGGCGCCAGAGGATGGTCCACTCCCGCGCGCCGTCGATCCGGGCGGCGTCGAGCATGTCCTTGGGGATCTGCAGCAGGAACTGCCGCAGCAGGAACACGTAGAACGCCGAGCCGAACATCGCCGGGATGATCAGCGGGAACATCGTGTTGACCAGCCCGAGGCGCGCCCACATGTCGAACATCGGGATCAGCGTCACCGGGAAGGGCAGGAAGAGCGTCGCGATCACCAGGTAGAACACGAGGTCCCGCCCCGGCCACCGCAGGCACGCGAACCCGTACGCGACGACGAAGTTCGAGACCACCGAGAAGACCACCACCGAGATCGTGATGATCGCGGAGTTCGCGAAGAAGTGCAGGAACGGCATGGCCGTGACCGCGTCGGCGAAGTTGCTGAACTGCCAGGACTCGGGCCAGAACGTCGGCGGGAACTTCGCGAGCTCCTCGTCCGACTTCAGCGACGAGACGATCATCCAGTACAGCGGCAGCAGGAAGATGACCGACAGGACCACCATCACGACGCGCGCGATCACGGTGGACCACCACGGGCGTCGGGTGCCGTCGGCCCGCCGGTTGAGCTGGTCGGCGTCCACGGAACGGGCGGCGCTCCGCTGCCTCCGGGGGGAGTCGGTGTGGACGGTCGCGCTCATCAGGAGGCCTCCACGTCGTAGTTCACGAACCGGCGCGAGCACCAGAAGATCAGGAGGGCGAGGGCGAGCCCGGCGAGGAAGAGCAGCACCGCCAGGGCGGAGGCGTAGCCGAGCTCGGCGAAGCCGAAGGCGTTCTTGTAGAGGTACATCATGTAGAAGAGCGCTCCCGCGTCGGGGTCGCCGGTGCCGTTGGTGACGATGTACGCCTCGGTGAAGACCTGGAGCGCGCCGGACACACCGGTGATGAGGTTGAACAGCAGCACGGGGCTGAGCAGGGGCAGCGTGATCGACAGGAACTGTCGCATCGGTCCCGCGCCGTCCACGCGGGCCGCCTCGTACACGGTCTTGGGGACGTTACGCAGCCCGGCCAGGAAGATCAGCGCCGCGTTCCCCGCGCCGAGCTGGGCCATCATGATGATCGCGATCTTCACGCCGGTCGGGTCGCCGAGCAGGTTGACGTTCGAGCCGCCGAAGACGTTCAGCACCTGGTTGAACACCCCGAACTGGGGGTTCAGGAACACGATGAAGATGAACGACATCGCGAAGGCCGGGATCAGCGACGGGGCGTAGAAGATCGTGCGGTACCAGGCGACCTCGCGGACGTTCTGGTTCATCGCGAGCGCGAGCGTCAGCGCGACGACGAGGCCGAGCGGCACGGCGATCAGGGCGTAGAAGATCGTGTTGCCCGTCGCCTTGCTCACGAGCGGGTCGGCGAACGCCGTCGCGTAGTTCCCCAGCCCTACCCAGGTCGGGCTCCCCATGCCGGAGTAGCGGGTGAAGCTCAGGTAGATCGAGTAGCCGACCGGGTAGAGGACGAAGACGACGATCCCGACGAGCCACGGCGAGATGTACTTGAGCCCGAGCGCCAGGTCGCGCCTGTCCCGGGAGGTGAGCCGCCGCCGGGTGCGTCTCGCGGGTGGCCCGCTGCCGACCTCGGCCTCCGCCGCGACGGGTGGCGCGCCCCCCAGGGGCGTCCCGGCCGTCAGTTGGGTCGCAGTCATCGCTCTCCCTTCAGTCCGGCGGCGGACAGAGTCCGTCGCAGCCTGGACAGGGGGTACGCAACACCGAGGGGTGATGTGGACCACAGTGTCCTACGCGCCGAGAGATTACTCATACTGATGGAGAAATTCAAAGAGGCATCATGGACCCGACGGAGGGAGCGCGATGCGTGCGACGACGATGCCGCAGGTGGGGGCTCGGAACGAGCTCGTCGTGCTGCGGGCGATCCGGGTGTCCCCGGACGGGGTCGACCAGACGGACCTGATGGAACGCTGCGGCCTGTCCCGCCAGGCCGTGTCCCAGATCGCCCGGCGGCTGATCGAGCGCGGCCTGGTCCGCACGACCCCCGTGCGCACCCAGCGGCCTGGGAAGCCCGCCATGTCCATGCGGGTGGAACCTCGCGCCATGCTCGCCGCCGGGGCCCACCTGGACCCCGCCCACCTCACGGTCACCCTCGTGGACATGCTCGCGCGCCCGATCCTGAAGCGGTCGCTCGCGCCGCCCGGGGAAGATCCGGCCGCGGACGTGGAGCGCATCGGCGCAGCCCTGGACGACATGCTCCTCGAGCTCGGTACTACGACCCCCGGCGGTGACGACGGCTCGGTGCGGCGTGCCGTCCAGGGGATCGGCGTCGCCGCGCCCGCCGGCCTCGACGCCGCCCGCGGGACGCTGCTGAACCCGCCGTGGCTGCCGGGGTGGCGCGACGTCCCGCTCCTCGACCTGGTCGGCCGCCGCACCGGGCTCCCCGCCGTGCTCGACAAGGACACCAACGCGGCCCTGACGGCCGAGTGCTGGCCCGGTCGCTTCCCTGTACAGGAGACGGTGCTCTACCTGTACGTCGGCGCTGGCGTGGGGTCGGCCGTGGCGGGCGACGGTTCCATCCACCGCGGCAGCACGGGCCAGGCGGGTGAGATCGGGCACCTGCCGACCGGCCTCGACGACACGCCGTGCCCCTGCGGCCGGTTGTCGTGCCTCAGGCTCTACACGGACATGGACCGCCTGCTGGAGCGGGCGGAGCGCGCCGGCCTCGCGGTCGGACCCCGCACGGGCAGGGCGTCAGCCCTCCAGGGCCTCCAGCAGGAGGCGCGCAACGGGAGCGAGGCGGCCCGGAGCCTCATCGAGGGGTACGGCGCCGCTCTCGGGGAGGCCGCGCGCACGCTGATCAGCATCCACGACCCGCACCGCGTCATCGTCGGCGGCCCCTACTGGGAGTACCTGGCCGAGCACGCCATGCCGCTGGTGCGCGCCCGGGCGGGCCGGGCGCGCGACGGCTCGCACGACGTCCCCGTGACGTCGTCGACCTTCGGTGACGACGTAGGTGCCATCGGCGCCGCCACGCTGTTCCTGGAGCAGAAGCTCTCGCCCGCCGCGGCCTGAGCGCCCCGGTCAGCACGACCCGTCAGCGCGTCTGGACCGCCCGGTCGCACAGCCCGAGGAACGCGCCCAGCCGCCCCAGGCCCTCGGGGCTGTGCGGCAGGTAGTCCGTCAGTTCGGGCGAGCGCACGACGATCGCGCACCACTGCCCCCGCGAGACGGCGACGTTGATCCGGTGCCGGGACAGCAGGAAACCGGTGCCGCGGGGGACGTCGTGGGCCGACGACGCCGCGAGCGTGACGATCGCGACGGGTGCCTCGGAGCCCTGGAACCGGTCGACCGTGCCCACCCGGACCCCGCTCAGGCCGGCCGCGTCGAGCGCACGCCGCACCGCCCACACCTGCGCGTTGTACGCGGCGAGGACGACGACGTCCCGCGGTTCGAGCGGTCGTGCGGGCTGGCCGGGGCCCGCGGTCCAGGCGCGGCCCACGACGTCGGTCGCCTGGCGCACCACTTCCTGCGCCTCCTCGGGCGAGGCGACACCCCGGCCGGAGTGCTCGACGGGCACGTGGTGCACGCCCGGGGCCACGCCGTCGAGCCGCCGGGCTGCGGCCGTCGGATGTGCGCGGAGCCGCCCCTCGTACGCGAGCTGGGACACCGCCTCGCAGAGGTCGGGGTGCATCCGCCACGATCGCGCGAGGAAGTAGCCGAGGCCGGGAGGCAGCACGTCGTGGCCGTCCGCGAGCCAACCCAGGGCGGACCGGTCCACAGGCTCTGGGTGCTGCCCCTTGCTGACCTGCGGCAGCTGCTGCGGGTCGCCGAGCAGGAGGAGACGCCGGGCCGAGCGCGCCACGGCGATCGTGGCGGCGACGGAGAGCTGACCGGCCTCGTCGACGACCAGCAGGTCGAGCCCGTCGTCGGGCCACCGGTCCGGGTGGGCGAAGTCCCAGGCCGTGCCCCCGACGACGCAGCCGCCCTGCCCCGCGAACGCGGCGAGCTCCTCGGCCGACACCTCGGCGCACACCGCGGTCGGCGACCCCCCGTCGGACTGCCGCTTCTTCGCGACGCGGTCGGCGGGCACGCCGGCCTTCTCGACGACGGCGCGCAGCATGTTCTCGACCGCGGCGTGCGACTGGGCGACGACCCCCACCCGCCAGCCCTCGGCGACGAGCGCCGCGATCACGTGGGAGCCCACGTGCGTCTTGCCGGTGCCGGGCGGGCCCTGCACGGCGAGGTAGGAGTGGTCGAGGTCGCGCGTGGCGGCGAGGACCGCCGCGGCGAAGTCCCCGTCGACGACGTCGGGCAGCGGGCGACCGTCCACCAGTCGCGGAGGCCGGCGGCGCAGCAGGTCCGCGGCGGGGCCGTCGGGCAGGGTGCGGTCGCTGTCCCACCGGGCCAGCGCGCGCCGCGTCACCTCCTCGAGGGCCTGCTCCTGCGGGTCGGCGCGCGGGCCGCTGGACGGCGTCAGGGCCATGGGGAGCGCGTCGAAGGTCTCCCCGCCCACACGGACCTGCTCGCGGACGACGAGCACGTCGCGCTCCCCCGCCTCCGTCTGCCGGCGCGACACGTCGACGACCTGAGCGTTCCCGTGATACCCCCGCACCGCGTTCGCCGGGACCGTCACCGCGGCCGGGGCGGGCGTGTCGTACAGGACGAACGGCGCGGCCCCGACGACGAGCTCCGACCCTTCCGGCAGCCGACCGACCAGCTCCAGCACCCGCGCGGGCGCACGCCGCCCGTCCTCGACGCCCCAGTCCCGGACCACCTCGGCACGTTCCACGTGAAACGTGTTCCGCCGGCCCTGCCACTCGTCGACGGGCAGCTCGAGACGCGAGAAGTGCTCGTGCCAGAACGGCTTGCTCTCCCGCCGCCAGTACCCGAGGGAGGCGCCGACGAGCGCCAGCGCCTCGGCCTCGTCGTCCCGGGCGCCACGGTCCTCGCCCACGCGCTCCCGCACCGCGGCCTCCAGCGCGAGCCGCCGTTCGCGCGCCTCGCGGGACGCGGCCTGCCGGGGCGACTCCTCGGCCGCGGGGCCGGCCTGCTCGCCCTGCTCGGCCTGCTCGCCCTGCCCGGCCCGGTCGGGACGCGCGGCGCCGTCGCGCGGGACGGGCGTGTCGACTTCCGGCCGGACGTCCTCGGCGGTCCCCGACCGGGCGTCCACGGCGTCGGCCGCGGCGCGCAGCCACTCGAGCAGGCGGAGGGTGGAGACGCAGTCGTAGCGGTTGTAGTCGGCGATGCCGCGCAGCAGCTCGTCGGCCTCGGCGGCGCGTCCGGCGTCGCGCAGGGCGGTGTACTCGGCGTACGCGACGACGGACGCGGCGGCCGTGGTGACCTCCCCCGACCGCAGCTCGTCCCCCATGTAGAGCGGCTCGAGCTTCTTGATCGACTTCGAGCGGTCCGAGATCCGCAGGGACGACCGCACGACCGCGTAGAGGTCCACGAGCACGCCGTCCCGCAGCAGCTGGTCCACCTCTTCCTCGTACACGCCGTGCCGGGCGGCGATGGACAGCAGGTGGACCCGCTCGTACGACGCGTAGTGGTAGACGTGCAGGTCCGGGTAGGCCCGCCGCCGCTCGGTGAGGTAGTCGACGAAGTCGACGAGCGCCTGCCGCTCCTGGGCGAGGTCGTGCGCCCAGAACGCCCGGAACGGCGGCGCACCGCCGTCGTCGCCGGGGCGCTCCACCAGCCCGAACAGGTAGTCGAGCCCGGTCTGCGCGCCCCACTGCTCGCCCTGCGGGTCCGACCAGAGCGGGTCGCCCTCGAAGTCGAAGAACACGTCGCCCGGGCTGGGCGGGGGCAGCCGCCGGACCCCCGACGTGTCGGGCAGCTGCCACCGGATGACGGCCGGCTCGCCGTGGTCGTCGTAGGCCACCTCGCCGTCCCACGTACCCGTGCCGAGCTGGAGCCGAGCCTGGTCGCGCGCGCGCTCGAAGCTGCGGGCGGGCATGCCCGCGGGCGGCTCCTCGGCCGCGGCGAGCGCGTCGATCGTCGGGATGCCGCCCCCGAGGAGCCGCGCCCTCTGGTTCTCGTAGACGCCCCCGACCAGCAGCACGTCGCGGTGCGCGGCCACCTGCTCCGTGCACGCCTCGCAGCGTCCGCAGGCGGTGAACCGCTTGTCGCCCCACGCGAGCGGGCCGTCGTCGGCGCGGTGCTCGGCGACGATCTCCCGCAGGCGGGCCCGGCGCTGCTGGAGCACGGGCAGCAGCTCGGCGAGCCGGTGCGACGTGGTGACACGGGTGCCGAGCACGAGGTGCACGGCGTCGGTCGGGTCGACGTGCGCCGCGACCAGTTGGTCAGCGTACGCCGCGAGCTGGAGCAGCGCCGTCACCTTGGCACGGCGGGCCAGCTTGGTGTCGAGCACCGCGTACCGCGGCAGGGGCGGGGCCGCGTGCCCGCCCGGCCGCCCGGGTCCGACGTCGGGGTCGCCCAGCGGGTCGCGCAGCAGGAAGTCCGCGCGGCCGTGGAACTCGCCGTCGAAGAACGACGCCTGCGCGACGACGTCGGCCCCCGCCTCGACGGCGGCCAGCGTCGCGCCGTGCGCGGACTCGAGCGCCTCCCGGGTGAGCCGTGCGGCGGGCTCGACCTCGACGACGCCGCCCGGGGCGCCGGGCCGCGCCCGTCCGAAGCGGGCGACGTACTGGTCGAGGACCCGGCGCTCGTGCGCGTCGCCCAGCGCGGCCGTCCGCGCGAGCATCGCGTCGGCCTCGCGCTCCCGCCGGGGCGCGCGGCCGAGCAGCTCGTCGAGGCGGCGCAGCAGCCGGAACTCGCACCCGGCGGCCA
This sequence comes from Isoptericola sp. NPDC057191, assembly GCF_042670225.1. NCBI lineage: Bacteria > Bacillati > Actinomycetota > Actinomycetes > Micrococcales > Promicromonosporaceae > Isoptericola > Isoptericola sp. NPDC057191. The sequence goes on from NZ_JBHUWC010000097.1 coordinate 14,356, forward strand.
CGACCAGGTCGCTCGCCGAGTGCACCACCGTGGGTGCGGCGGTGCTCGGTCCGGCGGGCCGGGGGGCGTCGAGGAGGAACATGCCCCCGGTCTACCAGCGACGACCGACATCCCGGGGGCGGGCATCCCGACCTCGTCGCCGAACAGGTGGTTACGCA
>NZ_JBHUWC010000098.1:0-14478 GCF_042670225.1 Isoptericola sp. NPDC057191
GGGGTGTGGGGGGACCCAAACCGCCCACACCCGGGCCGCAAATCCCCGCCTTTTCCGAACCCACAACAGGCCCCGGGGGGGAGAGGGTCAGACGGTCCGGCGGGTGGCGCGGATGCCGACGACGAGGCCGACGGCGCAGGTGACGACGGCGGCGACCAGCCCCCAGAGCACGGCCAGGTCGGAGAACGTGCCGCCGAAGAGCACCCGCTCGGCGTCGACCATGTAGGTGAGCGGGTTGAACTTCGCCGCCGTCTGCATCCACGAGGGGCCCGACTCGAGCGGCAGCATCATCCCGGACAGGATCAGCAGCGGGAACAGCAGCGACTGCTGCACGCCCCAGAACAGCCACTCACGGTTCTTCGCCGCGAGCGCGAGGGCGTGCGACAGGGCGCCCACGCCGACGCCGAAGACGCCGAGCAGCACCAGGCCGGCGAGCGCGGGCAGCACGTAGAACGTGAACCCGAACGGGATGCAGACCACCGCGATGATCAGCCCCTGCACCAGCAGCGGCGCGAACTCCTTGAGCGCCCGGCCCACGAGGATGGCCGACCGGTCCAAGGGGGTGGCGAGGACGCGCTCGTAGGAGCCGGTCATGACCTCGTAGAGCAGGTTCGACCCGGTCATCGACGTGCCGAACAGCGAGATCATCACGATCACGCCGGGCACGAACCACTGCAGGGTGTCGGCGGTGCTCGCGCCTCCCCCGCCGACGCCGCCGCCGAACGTGCCGGTGAGCAGCGGCCCGAACAGCCCCAGGAAGATCAGCGGCTGCAGCAGCGAGAAGATCAGCGTGAAGGGGTCGCGGAGCACCAGCAGGATCTCGCGCGTGAACACGGCTCCGGTGTCCGTGACGAACTTGCCGGGGCCGGAGCGCGTGACGATGCGCGGCGCCTCGTGGGCCGCCGCCGTGGGGGTGGTGGTGCGGGTCTGCTCGCTCATGCTGCCGCCTCCTCGCGCAGGCTCCGGCCGGTGAGGTTGAGGAACACGTCGTCGAGGCTGGCCTGGCGCGCGCTCGCCGACGTGGTGGTGATGCCCGCGACGCGCAGGGCCTCGATGACTCCCGGCAGGGTGTCCGCACCCTGGGCGGTGGACACCCGCACCCGCAGCCCGGGGCCGTGCTCCTCGAGCTCGACCTCACCGAGGCCCGGGGGCAGCGCCGCCCGCACCGCGGCGCCGTCGTCGGTCGCGACCACGAGGGCGAGGGAGTCGTCGGCGTGCCGCCGCTTGAGGACGTCGGGCGCGGCGTCGGCGATGATCTCGCCGTGGTCGATGACGACGACGCGCTCCGCCATGCTGTCCGCCTCGTCGAGGTAGTGGGTGGTGAGGACCACCGTCATGCCGTACCGCTCGCGCATCGCCGAGATGTGGCCCCACAGGTTGGCCCGCGAGTGCGGGTCGAGACCGGTGGTGGGCTCGTCGAGGAACAGCAGCGGCGGGTGGTTCATCAGCCCGAGGGCGACGTCGAGGCGGCGGCGCTGGCCGCCGGAGAGCGACTGCACCGACCGCTTCTCGAGGCCGGTCAGCTCGAGGGCCTCGAGCAGGTCGGCCGCCCGCTCCCGGTACACCTCCGGGGCGAGGCCGTAGAAGCGGCCCTGGTTGTGCAGCTCGTCCGCCACCTTGTAGCTGAAGCCGCCGCCGTTGCCCTGGCCGATGAAGCCGAGCCGTGCCCGGACCTGCGCCGGGTGCGTGACGACGTCGTACCCGGCGACGGTCGCCTCCCCCGCCGTCGGCTCCAGGAGCGAGGTCAGCATCCGCAGGGTCGTGGACTTCCCCGCGCCGTTCGGTCCCAGGAAGGCGACGAGCTCGCCCTCCGCGACGTCGACGTCGATGCCCTTGACCGCCTCGACCGTCTCCTTGCGGCGGCTGAACGTCTTGGTCAGCCCGCGTGCTCGAATCATCTCCGCACCTCTCCCGTCACCGTCTCTCGTACGCTGTACTGGAACTAGTGTCGAGCGTAGCGAGGGGGTCCGACAAGCCCTCGCAGCAAGGGATGGGAGGATGACGACCCATGTCGAGCAATGCACCCGGGCCGGGGCCAGAGGGCGGGGCCGAGGGTGAGGTCGGGCAGACCCCCGCGGACGCTGCCGACGACGTCCCCCGCCCGCCGGAGGTCGTCCGCCGTCTGGCCCTCCTGTGGGACCCGCCGCAGCCGTCGGGGCGCGGTCGCAAGGCGCGCCTGACGCTGGAGGACGTCGTCGGGGCGGGCACGGCGATCGCGGACGCCGACGGCCTGGACACGCTGTCGATGCGCCGCGTCGCCGCACACCTCGGCGTCGGCGCGATGTCGCTCTACACCTACGTGCCCGGCCGGGCCGAGCTGCAGGACCTCATGATCGACCGGGCGTTCGCCGAGCTCGCGCTGCCGCCGGCCGACGCCGCCTGGCGCGAGGGCCTCGCCGCGTACGCCCGGGCGCACTGGGGGCTGTTCCAGCGCCACCCGTGGATCCTGCAGACCAACATGTGGCGGCTGCCGCTGACCCCGTCCGTGCTCGACGCGCAGGAGTGCGGCCTGCGCACCCTCGTCGACACGGGGCTGACGGAACGGCAGGTGGTCGAGATCCTCGGCCTCGTCGACGCGTTCGTCCGCGGCCTGGCCCGCTCCACGGTGGCGGAGGCGGCGGAGAAGGACGCCTCCGGGCAGAGCAACGACGAGTACTGGACCTCGATGAGCAGCTTCTGGGCGGACTGGTTCGACCCCGAGCGCTACCCCACCATGCTCCGCATCTGGCAGGCGGGCGGCTTCGACGCGGAGGCCACCCCGTTCGAGGCCTCCCTGGACCGCCTGCTCGACTCCGTCGGGATGGCGATCGACCGCGCACACCGGACTTTCCCGCCGGACGGCACCCCCCTACGATGAACTGGTCCAGACCACCTTTCCCGGAGGACCCCATGGAACGTACCGTCGTCGTCGCCATCACCGAGGGCCTGCACGCGCGCCCCGCCGCGCTCTTCGCCCAGAGGGCGGGCCAGCAGCCCGTCCCGGTGCAGATCGCCAAGGCCGGCGGCGACGCGGTCGACGCCGCGTCCATCCTCGCCATCCTGACGCTCGGGGCCGACGCCGGGGACGAGGTGGTCCTCCGCACGGACGCCGACGGCGACGACGCCGCGGCGGCGCTCGACGCCCTCGTCGAGTTCCTGTCGCAGGACGCGGTGGCGTGACGGTCCGGCCGGCCCGTCCCGCCGGGTTCTTCCACTCACCGGGCTGGCTCTTCGGCGAGATGCTCGTCGGCGCGCTGGTCGGGCTGCTCGCCGCGTTCGTGCTGTCGGTCGACGCCGTCCACCTGGCGGCGGACCCCACGACGGCGTTGTCGTGCGACATCAACGCCGTCGTCTCGTGCGGGACCGTCGGCACGTCACCGCAGGCGAGCCTGTTCGGCTTCCCGAACGCCTTCCTCGGCCTGATCGCGGAGTCCGTGGTGATCACGGTGGCCGTCGCCGGCCTGGCCGGCGTCCGGTTCCCGCGCTGGTTCATGACGGCGGCCCAGACCGTCTACCTGCTGGGCTTCCTCTTCGCGTACTGGCTCTTCTACCAGTCGATGTTCGTCATCGGCGCCCTGTGCCCGTGGTGCCTGACGATCACCGTCTCCACGACGCTCGTGTTCGCGTCGATGCTCCACTGGAACATCCTGGAGGACAACCTGTACTGGCCCGCACGGCTGCAGTCCTGGGCGACGTCGCTGGTGCGCTCCGGCGCGTTCGGAATCCTCCTCGCCGCGTGGTTCGCGCTGCTCGCCGCCGCCGTCCTGCTCAAGTACGGCGCAGCCCTCTTCGCCTGACGCCGAGGGCGAGCGCGGGCCGCGCTCCCCCTCGGCAGGACACCTGGTCTACAGGCCGAGCGGCTCCAGGACGTCGGCCAGCTCGCGCCGGACCGCCGAACGGGCGGCGTCGGCGTCCGGCTGCTCCAGCGCGACGTGCGCGACCTCGCGGCAGCGCGCGAACGTCACCTCGGAGAGCACCGCCGCGACGTCCGCGAGCGCACGCGGCGTCATCGACAGCGAGCGCACGCCGAGCCCGACCAGCACCGGGGCCAGGACGGCGTCGGCCGCCGCCTCCCCGCAGACGCCGACCGGCCGGCCGCGGGAGTCCGCGCCCGCGCAGGTGGCACGCACCAGCTCGAGCACCGCGGGCTGCCAGCTCGTGGACAGTGCGGCGAGGTCACCCAGCGTCCGGTCCGCCGCCATCGCGTACTGCGTGAGGTCGTTGGTGCCGATGCTGCCGAAGGTGGCGTGCTCGAAGACCCAGCGCGACCGGAGCGCCGCCGCGGGCACCTCGATCATCGCCCCGGCCCGGCGCAGCCCGTGCGACTCGCACGCCGCGACGAACGACCGCGCCTCGTCCGGGGTGGCGACCATCGGCGCCATGACCCACACGTCCGCAGACTCCGCCGCGGCCGCCAGCGCGACGGCCTGCAGCTGGCGGTCGAGCACCTCTGGATGGGTCACGGCGGTCCGCAGCCCGCGGACGCCGAGCGCCGGGTTCGGCTCGTCGGGGGCGGTGACGAAGGGCAGCGGCTTGTCCGCCCCGGCGTCGAGGGTGCGCACCACGACCTTGCGCCCCGCGAACGCGGACAGGACGCCGCGGTAGGCGGCGACCTGCTCGTCGACGGCCGGCTCGACGTCACGGCCGAGGAAGCAGAACTCCGTGCGGAACAGGCCCACGCCCTCGGCGTGCGCGGCGACCGCGGCCTGCGCGGCCTGCGGGTCGGCGACGTTGGCGAGCAGCTCCACCCGGTGCCCGTCGGCGGTGCGGCCGCGGCCGTCGAACTCGCGCTCGACGCGCACGGCGTCGCGGGCGGCCGTCACCTCGGCGTCGGACGGGTCGCGCAGCACGGTGCCCGCGCTGCCGTCGACGACGACGGTCTCCCCCTCGGCGAGGTCGTCGGCACCCCGCACGGCGACGACGGCGGGGATGCCGAGCGCCCGCGCGAGGATCGCCGTGTGCGACGTCGGGCCGCCCCCGCTCGTGACGATCGCGACGACGACCGCCGGGTCCAGCGTGGCCGCGTCGGCGGGTGCGAGGTCCTCCGCGACGAGCACGAACGGGTGCCCCGGCGCGGGCACGCCCGGCGGCCGCACCCCGGTGAGCTCGGCGACGATGCGGTCGCGCACGTCGCGCACGTCGCGGGCCCGCTCGCTCAGGGGCGGGCCCAGCGGCTCGAGCTGCGCGGCGAGCGCGTTGGCGGCGTCCCACACCGCGCGCTCCGGGGTGTGCGCCTCCTCCCGCACGCGTCGCTCGGCGTCGCGGGCGAGCGCCGGGTCGGCGGCCATGGCGGCCGTCACGCCGAGCACGTCCGCGGCCGTGCCCGTAGCCTGCGCCGCCAGCGCGCCGAGGCGCTCCTGGACGGCCGACGTCGCGGCCCCCAGACGCGCCACCGCGTCGTCGGCAGCGGACCGGTCGATCGTCGTCTCCCGGGGCTCCGGGACGGGGTCGGGCATCGTCACGACGACGCCGGCCGCCCGCCCGGGGCCTACCGGGGCACCGGTGAGGGTGGTGCTCATCGGACCGCGCCGCCCTCGACCGTCCCGGACCCGGCGCCGCCCGGCCTCCCGGCGCGCCCGCCGTCGGGGACGCTCTCGGCCAGGCCGGGGAATCCTCGCGTCTGCATGGTCTCTGCGACCGTGGTCATGGTCCTCCTCCGATGACTGGCCCGGGGGGCGGGCGTGTCCTGCAGGGCCAGCATGCTCGTCCGGCGGCGGTGACGCGAGGTCGGTGCGGCGTCGTCGCCGGTGTGACCCGCCCGCCGCGGGCGGGTCGTCGCACCCGGTTGCAGGCACACTGGTCTAGACCTCATGATGTGTCAACCCCGCGCTCCCGTGGGCGGGAGCAGAGGCGGGCCGCCCGGCACGGGGCCCGATACTGGTCCCGATGTCGGACAAGACGCTGATCGATGCCGATCGCAGGGCAGGACAGGACACGACGATGGTCAGGGGCGACGCGCGCAGCGGCGAGCACAAGTACCTCGCGGTGCGTGCGTACCTCGCGGACCTCGTCACGACCGAGCTCGCCGTCGGGGACGCGGTCCCGTCCGAGCGCAGCCTCACCGACAAGTTCGGCGTCTCCCGCATGACCGTGCGCCAGGCGATCGACGCCCTGGTCACCGAGGGTGTGCTCGAACGGGCGCAGGGGCGTGGCACCTTCGTGGCCGCGCCGCGGGCGGACTTCGAGATGCGCCTGACGACGTTCGGCGAGGAGGCGCGGCGCCGCGGTCTGCGGCCCGGGGCCACCGTGCTGCGCTGCGAGGAGCTGCCCGCGCCCACGGTCGTCGCCGAGGCCCTCGACCGCGACCCCGGCACCGCCGTCCACCACGTGGTGCGGCTGCGCACCGCGGACGGCAAGCCCCTGAGCGTCGAGGAGTCGTGGATCCCCGTCGACCTCGCGCCGGACCTGGTCGCCGACGGCGTCCCCGACAGCCTGTACGCCGCGCTGCGCGAGCGCGGCCACGACCCGACGTGGGGCGAGGAGGTCATCACCGCCGCCGACGCCACCGCCGAGGAGCTGGACTCCCTGCAGATGCAGGGGTCGCGCGCCGTCATGCGGACCGCCCGTCGCACGTTCGGTGGCGACGTCGCCCTCATGTACTCCCGGGCCTGCTACCGCGGCGACCGGTACAGCGTCGTCGTCCCGCTGCGCGAGGCGCGGCCCACCCTCGTCCCGCGCGACCGGCCCGCCGGCGACGCGCGGCTCGCGCCCGGCCACCCCTGAACCTTCGCCACCCTGAACCTTCGCCACCGGAACGACCAAGGAGCACCATGAGCAAGGCACAGCAGGTCCTCGACGCGATCGGCGGCGACCCCCACGTCGTCGACCTCGAACCCTGCAGCGCCCGGCTGCCGGTCGAGGGCCTGCGCCGATGACGGCGCTGACCGTCCTCGCCCCCGTCACCGGGACCGTCGTCGACGTGTCCGAGGTGGACGACCCCGTGTTCTCCGCCGGCCTCGTGGGCCCCGGTCTGGCGATCGAGCCCGACGGCGTCCGCGGCGGCGTGGCGGTCGCGCCCGTCGCGGGGAAGATCGTCAAGCTGCACCCGCACGCGTTCGTGCTGCAGCACGACGACGGCCGCGCGGTGCTGGTGCACCTCGGTATCGACACCGTCCAGCTCCGCGGCGCGGGCTTCACGACCCACGCCTCCGAGGGCGACGTGGTCGAGCGCGGCGCCGTGCTCGTCTCCTGGGACCCCGCCGCCGTGCGCGAGGGCGGCCGGTCCGCCGTGTGCCCCGTCGTCGCGCTCGAGGCCACGCCGGACGCCGTCGACCGCCTCGCGCAGGTCGGCACGCTCGTCGAGCACGGCGAGGACCTGCTCACCTGGGCCTGACCCGCTGAGGTAGTCCCGGAGCTGCCGAGGTAGTTCCAGGACTGCCGAGGTAGTTCCAGGACTGCCGAGGTAGTTCGGAACTACCTCGGCCTGTGCTGGAACTACCTCGGCAGCTCTCGGACTACCTCGGCGAGACGTGAGCCCCCTGGATGGGAGGCGAGGGTGACGCCCAGCGCCTGGAGGACGGCGTCGACGGGGTTGCAGTACGTCAGCCCGCTGCCGTCCGCGCCGCCCGTCTCGGAGCCGGCGAAGAGCAGACCCAGGGCGACGCCGTCCTCGCGGTAGACGAGCGACCCGGAGTCGCCCCCGCGCGAGAACGCGCCGCCGACACCCTCGACCTCGATCTGGTTGTCGAACGACAGGACGCCGAGCTCGTCGCCGTAGCCGACGACGACGTCGTCCATCTCGATCGCCGTCACGCGGCCCTGCGTGTGCGCGGTGGTGCGGCCGATCTTCTCGACCGACTCGCCGCCCACCGCGACGGCGGTCGTCGTGACCGCGCCCACCGGGTAGGTGGGGTCCACGTCGATCCCGTCGTCCAGGAGCGCGAGCGCGGCGTCCACGGTGGCGGGCTGCCCCGGGGCCAGCGGCACCACCTGCGCGAGGGTGCCCACCCGGTCCCGCGGCGCACCGCCGCCGTCTGCCGGCCCCGGCTGCACGACGACGTCCCCGACCTGGGCCGCCGGCGAGCCCGCCAGCACGTGGTAGTTCGACAGGACGTACCGCGCGCCGTCGTCGTCCGCCTTCACGACGAACGCACCGAGCGTTCCCGCCGTGACGTCCACGTGCGCGACCGACACCCCCGGCCGCAGCGGGCGCACGCGACCCGTCTCCCCCAGGGCGCGCGCGGTGACGACCGGCGGCCGGGGCTGCGGGGTCAGCGTGCGGATGCGGCCGGTGCGGCGCACGTCCACGTCGTCACCCGCCTCGGCGGCCAGCCTCCGCGCGAACGACCGCGCCGTCGGGACCCCGAGCCGGTACCGCACGGCGACCGCGAACCCGCCGTCGCCCTGCGGCGCGAGACCGAGCGACAGCGTCGGCGCCCGCACGACGTCGGCCGGGCTGGCGTCGTCGCCGACGGCGTACGGGCTGGCCGGCACGCCGTGACGCTCGGCCAGCTCCCGGGCGAAGTCGGTGAGCTGTGCCTTCGTCTCGCGCGCCTGCGTCAGGTCCATGGCGCGAGTCTGCTGCAGGCGTGTGACACACCCCCGTGTCACAAACCGGCGAGTCGGACATCTCTCCCTGCCGTGAGACCTGCAGCAGCCATGCCCGCGGCCCACGACGTCGGCCGCGCGCTGACCTGGGCCCTCGACCACGACCTGCACGCCCTGATCGAGCACCGCCAGGTGGCCCACCTGGGCGTCGCCGCACGCCGTCGCGCCGACGCGCTCCTCGTGCTGCGGTGGCAGCGCGCGGCCGCGAGGTCAGGCGCGCAGTAGCCGCCGCACGCCCAGCCGGCGGCCGCGCGCGGTGACGAGCGTCGCGAGGGCCAGCCCGCCCAGCCCCCACAGCACGAGCAGCGTGACGGCCATCCCCAGGCCACCGGCCGCGGGCACCACCACGGCCGTCAGGGCGTCGCGCCCCGCGCCCACGGGCAGCGCGTCCACCAGACCCTGCAGCACGGTAGGCACGGTCGCCACGATGCCGGTGGCGATGAGCAGGACCGCGATCAGCAGGCTGATCCCGCGGCCCAGGTTGCCCAGCAGCCCGACGAAGCCCTGGTGGACGGCCACGAACGCCACGGACGCGACCGCGCCGACGACGACCGCCCCGACCCAGCCGCCGACGTCGAGGCTCTCGACCGCCGCGAGGATCACGCCGACCGCGGCACCCGTGACCGCGCCGACCGCCGCCGGCAGCGCGAAGGCCCGCAGCGCGAGCCGCACCGAGTCGCGCGTGGAGCCGAGGGCCCCCGCGACCACGGGCGGGAAGATCGTCAGCAGCGCCAGCGCCCCGAGCCACAGCGCCACGACCGCGAACAGCGGCCCGGACGCCCCGGTGCTGATGTCGCTCGCCGACGGTGCCTTCACCGGCTCCGCGACCACCGACGACAGCGTCTTGCGCTCCGCGTCCGTCGTCGTCGGGATCTGGTTCTTCGCGTCGCCGAGCCCGGTGGAGAGGTCGTCCGCGCCCGAGGCGAGGTCCTTGTTGCCGGAGGCGAGCTTGCCCACCCCGGAGGACAGGTCGGTCGCGCCCGACGCCACGCCGGACGCCCCGGTGGCCAGCTGTCCGACGCCCGTCGAGAGCTGCGACGCCCCGCCCGCGAGCTGGTCCGCCCCGCCGGAGAGCCGGTCGGCACCCGAGGAGACGCCGTCCGCGCCGTCCGCGACCTGCGACGCGCCGCCCTGGAGCTTGCGCAGACCGGTGGCGAGGTCGCGGTTGCCGCCCGCGATGCCCGCGACGCCGGTCGCGACACCCTCGGCCCCCGTGGCGAGCTTGTCGGTCTGCGTGGCGAGGGCGTCGAGCTGCCCGCGCGCGGCGCCGACCTGCTGGATCGTGTCCTCGATCTGGGCCGAGCTCGACTGCAGCTGCGTGAGGACGTCCGCGAGCTGCTGGCAGGCGTCGGTCGACGGGTTGACGTCGCACCCGAGCGCGGCGCTCGCTGCCGCCGCGAACTCGCCGGACTGCGCCTGGGCGTCGGTCAGGGTCTTCTTGATCGTCGCGGCGTCGGGGACGTCCTTGTTGAGGGCCGCGACCTGGTCCGCCAGGGCGCGGTTCCCGACGGCCACCTGCGTGGCGCCCGTCGCGAGCTTGTCGCCGTTGTCGGCCAGGTCGTCCGCGCCCTGGGCGCTGTCCCCGATGCCGCCGGCGATGCCGCGGGCGCCGCCGGCCACCTGGGACGCGCCGTCCGCGAGCTGGCGGGCGCCGTCCGCGAGGCCCGCCGCGCCGGACGCGACGCCGGAGGCGCCGGTCGCGGCCGACGTCGCGCCGGCCGCGAGCTTTCCGGCACCGTCCGCGAGCTTTCCGGCACCGTCGGACGCCTGGTTCGCGCCGGTGGCGAGCTGCCCCGCACCGTCCGCGAGCTGGACGGCGCCGTCCTGCGCCTGCCCGATGCCGTCGGACAGGTCGTTGAACCCGACGAGGACGTTGTCCACGTAGGTCTCGGTGAGCGTGCTCGACATGACGGAGGTCGCGGTCGCGGCGACGACGCGGGCGAGCGCGTCGTCGGCCACCCGGCCGCCGGGCGGGGTGCTGACGTCGATCGTGGCCTGCCGCGCGGACGACGGGTCGTCGTTCCCGTACGACGTCGCCGCCGCGGAGAAGTCCTTCGGGATGGTCACGACGGCGGCGTAGGTGCCGTCCGCGAGGCCGTCTGCCGCGGTGTCGGCGTCGGTCAGGGTCCAGTCGAAGTTGGTGGCGTCCTCGGCGGGCTGCGCCGCCTTGGCGCCGTCGGCGGTCTCGCCGCCGCTGACCAGCCCGGACGCGAGCTGACGCCCCAGCGGGACCGTCTGGCCCTGCACCTGCACCGGCTCGTCGAGGTTCACGATGGCGGCCGGCACCTGGTCGAGCCGGTCCTGCGGGTTCCACAGGGCGGCGAGCAGCAGCCCCAGGATCATGAGCGGCAGCAGCGCGACGGCGGCGACGCTCCACGGGTTGCGGCGCAGGGCGGCGACGCTCGTCGGGGTCGGGGTCGTGCCGGTCATGCCTGCACCTCCTGCACGTGGGTGTCCTCGTCGATCGTGGTGGGACCGGTCGCGCCGGGCCCGTCGTGCGACTCCTCCGGTCGGGACGCCGGGTCGTGGGTCGGCACGGGCGGGGGCACGTCGGCCCCCGTGAGCACGCTCGGCGCGCCGAACCCGGCACCGACGTCCAGCACGGGGACCTCGCGGGCCGTCGTCCCGCCCAGGTGGACGCCGTCGAGCAGGTCGGTCGCGGCGACGCCGCTGGCGCCCAGGAGCACGGCCGTGCCGCCGTGCTGCGCGCGGGCCAGCGCGGCGGCGAGCGCCTCGCGGGCGGGGCGGTCGGCGACGGCGTCGGTGCGGTCGACGACCACGACCCGCGCGCCGTCGCGCACCGCGGCGTCGACGGCCGGGGCGGGGCGGCCGTGCTCGGCCAGGGCGTCCACGAAGGCGACCCGGCCCCGCACCGTCATCGCGCGCTCGGGCAGGACGAGGCCGGTGACCTTGACCGCGCCCGCGTCGGGCGCCATCCGCCCGGACAGCGCGAGCAGCAGCGCCGAGACGGGCGCGGACGCGTCGCCCTGCACGCACAGCGCACCGCCGGCCGGCACGCGGACGCCGACCGGGCCGACGACGGGCGCGCCCGCGTCCGGCCCGTCGGGGCCCGCGACGACGAGGTCGAGGGCGGCGACGGCGTCGGTCGTGTCCGGCTCGGGCCAGGCGGCGAGCCGCAGCTCCTTGGTGATGCCCTCGCCCTCGACGTCGAACGTGGGCAGCACGCGGTCGAGCCAGCGCGGCATGTGCCAGGCCCGTTCGCCGAGCAGGGCGAGGACCGCGGGCACGAGCGTCATCCGCACGACGAACGCGTCGACGGCGACGCCCACGGCGAGCCCGAGCGCGATCGGCTTGAGCGTCATGTCGCCCTCGGGCACGAAGGCGACGAAGACGGCGAACATGATGACCGCGGCGGCGGTGACCACCTTGGCGGAGCCGAGGAAGCCGGTGCGCACCGCGCGACGCGCGTCCCCGCCGTGCACGTAGTCCTCGCGGATGCGGGAGACGAGGAAGACCTCGTAGTCCATCGCGAGGCCGAACAGGACGCCCATGAGGATGATCGGCATGAAGCTGATGACGGGGCCCAGCACCGTGACGTTGAGGGCGTCGGCGAACACGCCCTGCTCGAACACGAGCGCCACGGTGCCGAAAGCCGCGCCCACCGACAGCAGGTAGCCGAGCGAGGCCTTGATCGGCACCCAGATCGACCGGAAGACCATGGTCAGCAGCACGAGCGACAGGCCGACGACGACGAGGCCGAACGGCAGCAGCGCGGCGCCGAGCTTGTCGGAGACGTCGATGCCGACGGCGGTGAACCCGGTGACGGACAGGTCGACGCCGTACTTGTCCAGGTAGTGGTCGTGCTGGTCGCGGATCTCGCTGACGAGGGCCTTGGTCTCCTCGGACGTCGGCCCGCCCTCGGGGATCACCTGGATGATGCCGGTGTCGGCCGTGGGGTTGGGGGTGGACAGCGGCACGTCGGCGACGCCGTCGAGGGTGCCGATCTCGTCGCCGAGCTCGTTCATGAGCTTGACGGGGTCGTTGCTGGTGACGATCGAGCCCGTGACGATGAGCGGGCCGTTGAAGCCGTCGCCGAACTCCTGCCCGACGAGGTCGTAGGTGACGCGTGCCCCGTTGTCCTCAGGCAGCGAGCCGGCGTCCGGCAGCGCGAGACGGAGGTTCGTGGCAGGCCAGGCGAGGGCGGCGATGGCGCCCACGACCAGCACGATCGTCAGGACGGGGAAGCGGGTGGCGCCCCGGACCCAGCCGTCGAAGAACCGGTTGTGGTGCACGCCGTCGGCCGGCCTCTCAGCGGCCCGCGCCGCACGCTTGGCCTTCCCCTTCTTCGGCGCGCGGGCCTCGCGCGCGGCGCGCGGCCGCAGCCGCTCCCCCGAGAAGGACAGCAGGGCGGGCAGCAGCGTGAGCGAGATCAGGACGGCGACGCCGACCGCGACGGCGGCCGCGATGCCCATCACCGTGAGGAACGGGATGCCGGCGACGCCGAGGCCGACGAGCGCGATCATCACCGTGAGCCCGGCGAAGATGACCGCGGACCCCGCCGTCGCGACGGCGCGCGCGATGGACTCGTCGACGGCGAGCCCCTGGCCGAGCTGTTCGCGGTGCCGGGACACGATGAACAGGGCGTAGTCGATGCCCACCGCCAGGCCCAGCATCAGGCCCAGCATGGGCGTCGTCGAGTTGATCGGGCCGAACACCGTCGCGGCGAGCAGCAGCAGCATCGAGACGCCCACGCCCATGAGCGCGTTGACCAGCGGCAGGCCTGCCGCGACGAACGAGCCGAGCGTGATGATGAGGACGACGAGGGCGACGACCACGCCGATCGCCTCGATGATGCTCAGCGCCGGGAACTCGACGCTGAACAGCTCCCCGCCCAGGCTGGCCTGCGCGCCGTCCGGCAGCGCGGCGGCGAGGTCGTCGCTGGCCGCGTGCAGCTCGTCCTTCGTCTCCTCGGTGATGACCGACTGGTCGCCGTCGAGCTGGATGGTCAGCAGCGTGGCGGACCTGTCGTCGTTCACCGAGGCGGCCATCTGGTCGTCGTAGGGCGAGGTGACGGCGGCGACCTGGTCGATCTCGCCGACGGCGTCGACGGCGTCGGTGATCGGGCCGCGCATCGCGGTGTCGTCGATGGTGGAGCCGTCCGGCGCCACCACGATGATCTGCGCGGACGAGCCGCTGACCTGGGGGAACGTCGCGGCGAGGCTGTCGAGCGCGTCCTGCGACTCGGTGCCCGGGATGGTCACGGAGTTGTCGAAGCCCTGGTAGAGCAGCCCGGCGGCGCCGCCCACCACGGCGAGGACGAGCACCCAGCCGATCACGACGAGGCGCCGGGCCCGGGCGGCCCAGCGGCCGAGGGAGTACAGGACGGAGGACACAGGCTCTCCAGGGACGACGGAGCAGGACTCGATACGGCACTGTATCCGATGCAGGAACGTATCCGATACAGGTCTGTATTGGCTACAGTGGGCCCGGTCCGGGCACGCAGCCCGTCCCGCCGCCGGAACCCGGCCGAACCCCAGGAGGACCCCCTGACCACCGAGAGCGCGGCCCCCGAAGACGCTACGGCCGCCGCGGCGCGCTCGCCTCGGCGCGAGCGCACCCGCGAGCGCCTGCTGGACGCCGCCTTCGAGGTGTTCGCGCAGGTCGGGGTGCAGGCCGCGTCCATCGAGGCCGTCTGCGAGGCCGCCGGGTTCACCCGGGGCGCGTTCTACTCGAACTTCGCGAGCAAGGAAGAGCTGTTCCTCGCGCTCACGGAGCGCGAGGCGCGCAGTCACCTGGGCGCCCTCGAGCAGGCCGTCGCCACGGTCGACCCCGCGGCCCTGCAGACGCCGGACGGCTTCCGCTCCACCGTCCGCGAGGTCATCGCGTCGGTGCTGCCCGACCCGGCCGCCAAGACGTCGTGGTGCGTCATGGAGCTCGAGTTCGAGCTGCTCGCGCTGCGCGACCCGCTGGTCGCGCAGCGCTACGTGGACC
>NZ_JBHUWC010000099.1:0-14297 GCF_042670225.1 Isoptericola sp. NPDC057191
GCCTCCGGCGTTCCCGGCCAGGCCGGCTGCGTGGCGTCTCGATCGAGTCCGTCGGCGTCCCGGTCGGCTGGTGGCGGGACGCCCGTTGTTGCGACCAGCATGACGACGAACCCGATCGACACGGCGGCCGGCACGACCGCTGCCCCGACGTCCGCCACGACGTCCGCCACGACGTCTGTCACGACGTCTGCCACGACCCGCCCGGCCCAGGGCACGCCGGCGCCAGGCATGCTGTCGCCGCGGCGCGCGGGCCTGGCGCTCGCCACGATGTTCCTCGGCAGCTTCTCCCTCGTGACGGCGGAGTTCCTGCCGCCCGGGGTGCTGACGCCGGTGGCGCAGGACCTGGGCGTCTCGGAGGGCGTCGTGGGGCTGTCGGTGAGCGTCACCGCCCTGACGGCGCTGGCCACGGCCCTGGGCCTGAGCTCCCTGTTCCGGAACACCGACCGCCGCACCCTCCTGGTGGTGCTCGCCCTGGGCGCCGTGGCGTCCAACGTCCTGGTCGCGCTGGCCCCGGGCATCGTGGTGCTCATGGCGGCCCGTCTGCTCCTCGGCGCCGCGCTGGGCGGCTACTGGTCGATGTCGCTCGTCATCGCGACGCAGCTCGTCCCGGCCGACAGGGTGGGCCGCGGGATGATGATCGTGAACGGGGGGACGACCGTCGCGACCGTGGCCGGCGTGCCCCTCGGGGTGATCCTCAGCGCCGCCGCCGGGTGGCGGGTCGTGTTCCTGGTGGCCGCGGCCGTCACGGCGGTGACGGCCGTCGCGATGCGGGTGGCGCTGCCCCCGGTCGCGCCCTCGCCGGGCATCGGGTGGTCGGCGACGGGGCGGGCGCTGCGCTCGCCCGGCGTCGCGCTGGGCCTGCTGAGCCTCGTCGCCGTCATCGGCGGGCACTTCGTCGGCTTCACGTACGTGCGGCCCGCCCTCTCGCTGCTGCCCGGGTCCGACGTCGGCACGGTCGCCGTGCTGCTCGCGCTGTTCGGCGTCGGCGGCCTGGTGGGCAACGTCGTGGTCGGAACGGTCGTGGACCGGCACCTGCCGCTGATGCTGCTCGCCGTGCCGGTGACCATCGGTGCGGGCGTCGCCGCCGTCGGGCTGGCCGCGGCGTTCCCGGTGGTCGCGTACCCGGCCGTGGTGCTGTGGGGCACGGCGTTCGGCGGGCTGCTCAACGTGGTGCAGGTGTGGATCACGCGGCTCCTGCCCGGCCAGGTCGAGGCGGGCAGCGGGCTGGTCGTGGTGGCCTTCCAGACGGCGATCATCCTCGGCTCGGCCGTGGGCGGCCTGGGCGTGGACGCCGTCGGCGTCGCCTGGACCTACCTCGTGGCAGCCGTCGTGGCGGTGGCGGGCGGGGTGCTCGTGCGGAGCACGCTGCCGCGGCGGAACTCGGACGGCGTCGCGCCCGTGTGACGGCGGAAGGCGCGGCCGAACGCCGTGTCCGACCCGTAGCCCAGCTGGCGGGCGATCGCCGCGACGGAAAGGTCGCCCGCCGTCAGCAGGCAGCGGGCGTGGGCGACGCGCACCTGCGCGAGGTACCGGCCCGGGGTCAGCCCGGTGGCGTCGCGGAACCGGGCGGCGAACCCGGAGCGCGACGCCAGCGCCACGCGGGCCAGGTCGTCCACCGTCCACTCGCGGCCGGGGTCGGCATGGATCGCCGCGACGGCGGCGGCCAGCCCGGGGTCGTCACGCTGCATCAGCCAGCGCGCGGGAGCGCAGCCGCGGGCGTACCAGGCGCTGATCACCAGGGACGCCACGAGCGTGACCACGCGGTCGCCGAGCACGCTGCGCGGGGTGCGGTACTCCTCCACCAGGGAGCGGAACATGGTGGCGGCGGTCGGCTCGGTCTGCGGGACCTCGGTGAGGAGCACGAGGTCGGGCAGCACGCCACGGGCGGTCTGGGCCCCGGTCGGCGCGACCTGCACGCACTCGACGGCGGCGTCCGACAGCGCGTGCACCTCGAAGCGCGGGCCGTGCGGCAGAAACAGGAAGTCGCCCGGGGCCAGGTCGGCGACGTCGCCCACGCCCCGCACCCGCACCAGGCCGTCGGTGACCAGGAGCAGGGCGCCGTCGCCCGTCGCGTGCTCCGTCCAGTCGCCCGCGGCCAGCGCGTGCCGGGCACGTGCGACGAACCGCCACTGCAGGCCGGCGAGCACCCGGTCGAGCTCTTCGGCGGCGGCGGACGCGGATGACGCGGAGGTCCCGGCGCACGCGCCGACGACCGTCGTCACAGGTCCCCGGTCTTCTCCAGGCGCTTCATCGCCACCCAGCCGATCGGCACCCGCGCCCAGTACGTGACGACGCGGTACAGCATGGTCACGGAGAACGCGAGGGACGGCGGGATGCCGGCGGCGGTGAGGCCGGCGATGAGCGCGCCCTCGACACCGCCCAGGCCGCCGGGGGTGGGCACCATGGCGCCCACGGAGTTGCCGACCAGGTAGATGACGGCGACGTCGATGAGGTTGAGCGACTGCCCGAACGCGGCGAGCGCGGCATAGAACGCGAACACGTAGCCCAGCGTCATGACGACGTTGCCCCCGAGGCCCAGCGCGAGGCGGGTGGGCTGGCCCATCATCTGCGACAGCCGCGGCCAGACCTGCTCGAGCGTGGGCCGGGCCTTCTCCCACGCCCACCGCCGCACGGACGGCACGAGCAGCGTCGCGACGACCGCCACGCCGACCCCCGCGATGGCCAGCAGCACCGTCGTGGACGGCAGCTCGACGAGGCCGCCGGAGCCGGTGGACACCGACAGCACGACGAGCAGCAGCACCGTGACCACGAACTGGGAGAGCTGCACCAGCGCCACCGTCGCGACAGCCATCGGGGTGGCCACGCCCCGCCGGGTGAGCATCCGCAGGTTGAGCGCGGCGGGCCCGATACCGGCGGGGGCGGCGAGCGAGACGAAGGACCCGGCCATCTGCGTGAGCGTCGCGCGCCACAGCGGCAGCTTCTGGGGGGAGAAGGCGGTGAACGTGAGCGCCGCACCGAACCAGGTGATCGCCCCGAAGGCGAAGGAGGCCGCGACCCACCACGGGTTCGCCTCCGTGATCGCCGAGGCGATCTCCTCGAAATTGATCGTCGTGACGATCACCGTGACGGCGACGATCGTCAGCGTCAGCATGATGACGGTGCGGGCGCCGAAGCGGGTGATGTTCTGCGGCTGCACGTCGGCCTGCGGCAGGCGCTCCACGAGGGCCTCGCGCAGCTCGTCCAGCAGGCCCTTGACCCGGCGGACCTCCTCGCGCGTCGGCCCGGGCAGGGCGATGGTCTGCAGCAGCGGGCCGATGGCGGCGATGTCGTCGTCGGGCAGCGCCCGGACCGCGGAGGCGAGCGCGCGTCGCGCCCCGACGCGCAGTGCGAGCAGCGCGAGCATCTGCGTCAGGTCGAGCCGGCGGGACAGGGTGCCGGCGCCGATCTCGCCCTGCTCCCATCGGGTGAGCCACACGTGCGGCTCGCCCTGCTCGTCGTGGTGCACGAGCACGACGTCGGGGGTCAGGGAGCGGTGGGTGAGCCCCGCGTGGTGCGCGCGCCGCAGCTGCTCCCAGGCCTCGGCGAGGACGGCGTCGCCGCGCGGGCCCTCGAGGACGTCGGCGTCGAGGTCGCGCAGGGAGACGGCGCCGCGCGCGTGCTCCTGGACGAGCACGACGGAGTCGTCCGCGAACCCGATGCCCTCCAGGCGCTGGGTGCGCACGCCGGCGGCGGCGGCCGCGTACGCGAGGAGGGCGGTGCGCTCGGCCGCGGCCCGCAGCGAGATGGCCGCGCGCCCCTCGAGTCCACGCAGGCGCAGGGTGCGCCACAGTCGCTGCACGGTGGTCATGACCTGGCGGTCGCCGTCGAGCACGACGACGTCGCGGCGCGGCGCGGCGCCGTCGGTGAACAGCGCGTACACGCGGTTGTCGCCCGAGCGGGTGAGCGCCACGGCTGCCGCGTCGGCCGTCGTGGGGTCGGGCGGGAGGGTCCGCTCGTCCTCCTCCAGGCCGTCGACGACGTCGCCGTCGGCGTCGTAGGCCGCCACCGGGTCCTCGGGCGCGGGCGGGGCGCCGTCCGGGTCGGCGTGGTCGTCGACGACGGCGGAGACGTCGCGCACCCGGACCAGCGCCGTCGGGTGAAATCCGGCCCGCCGCACGGCAGCGACCAGGTCGCCGCCGTACGCGCGCTCGCTGCGCACGCCGGACACGTACTGCACGGCGAGGCCGGCGAGGCGGCCGAGCAGCAGCGCCACGAGCACGCCCGGCAGGGACACCTGTCCCGTGATGAGCACGATGAACAGGGCGAGGTAGAGCACGTTCCACGACCAGCGCACGGTGCGCCGGCGGGTGCGCGGGCCCGCCGTCGTGAGCAGGCCGGCGATGGCGGAGACGTACCCGGGGACCGTGAGCTGCCACTGGCCGTCGCTGAAGACCGACAGGCCGCGCACGAGCTCGTCGCTGCCGAACTTGGTGACCGCCAACGTCGTCACGACGCCGAGCACCAGGCCGAGCGCGGCCGCGCAGATCGACTCGACCACCTGGCGGCCCAGGCGCCGCCAGCCCAGCTCGATCAGCACCGCGGCGGGCACGAACAGGGTGATCAGGCCCTCGAGCAGCGCGACGGGGACGAACAGGATGCGGGCGAGGAGCGTGCTGAAGTTCTGGACGTCCTGCGTGACGCCCTCGGTGGTGGCGTGCGCGACCACCGACAGCACCAGCACGAGCGCGACCCCCAGCGCGCTGACCACCATCCCGAGCATGTCCGAGGGGTGCCGCACGCGGGGCTCGGGGGTGTCGACCACCCGCACGAGGTCGGTGGCAGCGCCGTGGTCGGCGCCGGCTCCACCGAGCAGCGCCTGCAGCGGGCCGGTGGGTGGTGCGGCGTCGGCCGCCGGGCTCCGGTGCGCCGGAGCCCCGGCAGGACCCGCGGTGCTCGCTCCGGACATGCCGGGAAGTCTAGGCTCTCCGGCCCCCTATGGCCTGTGACACAGGCCCGACCGCAGTGGTAGGTTCCCGGACCACGATGCGAAACCGGTCCGGATGTGACCCACGTCCGTGACCAGGGCGACACACCGGTGTGCCAGAGACGCCCGCATCGCCACGAGCCCGCGGCCACCCGCCACGGGCCGGCCTGGACGAAGGGGACCACGACCATGAGTGCCATCAGAGGCTCGCGACGCATGATCGCCGGTGCGGCAGGGACGGCAGTGCTGGCGCTGGTGCTGACCGCGTGCGGCGGCGGTTCCGGCGACGGCGGCAACGGGGACGGCGGCGGCAGCGCCGAGTCGATGATCATCGGCACGACGGACAAGATCACGTCGCTCGACCCCGCCGGGTCGTACGACAACGGGTCGTTCGCCGTGATGAACCAGGTCTACCCGTTCCTCATGAACACGCCGTACGGCAGCCCGGACGTGCAGCCGGACATCGCGGAGTCCGCGGAGTTCACGGCGCCCAAGGAGTACACGGTCAAGCTCAAGCCGGGCCTGAAGTGGGCCAACGGCAACGACCTGACCTCCTCGGACGTCAAGTTCACCTTCGACCGCCAGCTCAAGATCGCGGACGAGAACGGCCCGTCGTCGCTGCTGTACAACCTCGACTCGGTCGAGACGCCGGACGACACCACGGTCGTGTTCAAGCTCAAGAGCGCGAACGACCAGATCTTCCCGCAGATCCTCTCCTCCCCGGCAGGCCCGATCGTCGACGAGGACGTCTTCTCGCCCGACGCGGTGACCGACGACCAGACGATCGTGGACGGCAAGGCGTTCGCCGGCCAGTACTCGATCACCGGGTACAAGACCAACGAGCTCGTCAGCTACGAGAAGTACGACGGGTACGAGGGCATCCTGGGCGAGGCCAAGACGCCGAAGATCAACGTCAAGTACTTCACGGACGCCTCAAACCTCAAGCTCGAGGTGCAGGACGGCTCGGTCGACGTCGCCTTCCGCTCGCTGTCGCCCACCGACATCGAGGACCTGGGCAAGGACGACAAGGTCAAGGTCGTCACCGGCCCCGGCGGCGAGACCCGCTACATCGTCTTCAACTTCGACACCCAGCCGTACGGCGCGAAGCAGTCCGACGCCGACCCGAAGAAGGCGACCGCGGTCCGTCAGGCCGTGGCCGACCTCATCGACCGCCAGGCGCTGGCCGACCAGGTCTACAAGGGCACCTACACGCCGCTGTACTCCTTCGTGCCCGACGGCCTCACCGGCGCCACGGAGCCGCTGAAGGAGATGTACGGCGACGGCCAGGGCGGCCCCGACGCGGACAAGGCGAAGCAGACGCTCGCCGACGCCGGCGTCACCACCCCCGTCGAGCTGAACCTGCAGTACTCGAACGACCACTACGGCCCGTCGTCGGGCGACGAGTACGCGCTGATCAAGGACCAGCTCGAGGAGAGCGGCCTGTTCAAGGTCAACCTGCAGACCACGGAGTGGGTGCAGTACTCGAAGGACCGCACCGCCGACGTCTACCCCGCCTACCAGCTCGGCTGGTTCCCGGACTACTCGGACGCGGACAACTACCTCACGCCGTTCTTCCTCAAGGAGAACTTCCTGGGCAACCACTACGTGAACCAGGACGTGGAGGACATGATCCTCGAGCAGGCCGTCACGGCCGACGAGAAGAAGCGCACCGACCTGCTGGGCCAGATCCAGGAGTCGGTGGCCAAGGACCTGTCGACCGTGCCGTACCTCCAGGGTGCGCAGGTCGCCGTCACGGCCAAGGACGTCACCGGGACCGAGGACACGCTCGACGCGTCGTTCAAGTTCCGCTACGGCGCGCTGGCCAAGGGCTGAGAGACGGACTGAGCTCTTCTCGTGGCATCTCGTAGTTCGACGGGAAGCGCACTGGGACGCTACATCCTGGTGCGCTTCCTGCTCATCATCCCGACCGTGTTCATCCTGGTCACCACGGTGTTCGTGCTCATGCGCGCGACCGGTGACCCCATCACCGCCGCACTGGGCGGGCGCCTGACGCCCGACCAGCTCGCCGAGCGGATCCACGCGGCCGGTTACGACCGGCCGATCCTCGCGCAGTACTGGGACTACCTCAGCGGCATCTTCACCGGCGACTTCGGCACGACGATCAGCGACAACCGGCCCGTCACCGAGGTGCTCACCACCTACGGCGCGGCCACGTTGGAGCTCGCGTTCTACGCCATCGTCGTCGCGCTCGTCCTGGGCGTCCCGTTCGGCATGGTCGCGGGCTACTTCCGTGACCGTCTGCCCGACGCCGCGCTGCGGATCCTCGCGATCCTCGCCTACGCGACGCCGGTGTTCTTCGCGGGCCTGATCCTCAAGCTCGTGTTCTCCGTCTGGCTGGGCTGGTTCCCCGTCGCGGGCCGTGTGTCCACCGACGGCGAGATCTCGATGCAGCTCGCCGGGGCGGACTCCGGGTTCATGCTGATCGACGCCTTCAAGACCGGGGACCCGGCCGTGGTGCTCGACGTGCTGTCGCACGCCTTCCTGCCCGCCATGGCGCTGGGCCTGCTCACGGCCGGCGTGTTCCTGCGCCTCGTGCGCACCAACATGATCGGCACGCTCGGCGCCGGCTACATCGACGCGGCCCGGTCGCGCGGCGTCAAGGAAAGCCGTCTGGTGCGCAAGCACGCGTGGCGCCCGGCGCTCATCCCCATCATCACCGTGGCCGGCATGCAGGTCGCGATGCTCCTGGTGGGTGCCGTGCTGACCGAGACGACGTTCGAGTGGCGGGGGCTGGGCTTCCAGCTCTCGGAGTACCTGCAGGCGCGCGACTTCGTGGCCGTGCAGGGGATCGTCGTGCTGATGGCCGTGGTGGTGGCGGTGACGAACTTCCTCGTCGACATCATCGCCGCCCTGGTCGACCCGAGGGTGAGGTACTGATGACCGCGGGAGAGATCACCAGCGTCGGCACCGCCGGCACCGCCCCGGAGCACCTGGGCGGCCGGGGCGCCTGGTTCCGCAAGCTGCCCGTGGTGCGCCAGGTGCGCCAGAGCGTCGGGCTCCAGCGCGGCATGCTCGTCGCGGGCCTCGTGCTCACCGCGCTGTTCGTGCTGGTCGCGGTGCTCGCACCGCTCCTCGCACCGTTCGGCTGGTCGCAGCTGCGCGACCTCGACGGCGCGTTCGGCGCCCAGATGCCACCGAGCGCCGAGCACTGGTTCGGCACCACGGTGGGCGGGTACGACGTGCTGTCCCGCGTGGTGTGGGGTGCGCGCACGGCGCTGCTCGTCGTCTTGGTGGCGGTGCTGTCGTCCATCGT
The DNA here is from genome assembly GCF_042670225.1 of Isoptericola sp. NPDC057191. Lineage (NCBI taxonomy): Bacteria > Bacillati > Actinomycetota > Actinomycetes > Micrococcales > Promicromonosporaceae > Isoptericola > Isoptericola sp. NPDC057191. The sequence continues at coordinate 8,199 of NZ_JBHUWC010000099.1, forward strand.
CGTCGGCGTGCTGCTGGGCCTCGTGTCCGGGTACTTCGGCGGCTGGCTCGACCGCGTGCTCGTCGTCGTGGCGGACGCGATCTACGCCTTCCCCTCCCTGCTGCTGGCGATCCTGCTCGCGATCGTCATCTCCGGGGGCAAGTCCGACATGTGGGGCGGCATCTTCGCGGCCGCGCTGTCGATCACGGTGGTGTTCGTGCCGCAGTACTTCCGCGTGATCCGCGCGGAGGTGGTGCGCATCAAGGCGGAGGCGTTCGTCGACTCGGCGCGCGTCCTGGGCACCGGGCACTGGCGCATCATGACGCGCCACGTGCTGCGGAACTCGACGCGCACGCTGCCGCTCATCGTCACGCTCAACGCGTCCGAGGCGATCCTCACGCTGGCGGGGCTGGGCTTCCTCGGCTTCGGCATCGAACCGACGGCGGCCGCCGAGTGGGGCTACGACCTGCAGCGCGCCGTCGCCGACGTGACCTCCGGCATCTGGTGGACCGCGCTGTTCCCGGGCCTCGCCATCGTGCTGGCCGCGATGGGCATGACCCTCATGGGTGAGTCGCTCAACGACCTCGCCGACCCGCGCCTGCGCTCCCGCGCCCGCGCCGGGCAGGTCACCGGCGCCGTCGCGGCCACCTCGGTGGGCGAGCCCGTCGAGGCGGACCCGTCCGACCCGCAGAACCCGGCGTCGGCGGAGCGCCGTGACGAGAACTCGAAGGGAGACGACGCATGAGCGCCGTCGCATCCATCACGGACCTCGCGGTCTCGTTCGCCACGGACGCCGGCTCGGTGCGGGCCGTCGACGGCGTGAGCCTGGACGTGCAGCCCGGCGAGGTCCTCGCCGTCGTCGGCGAGTCCGGCTCGGGCAAGACCGTCACGGCCAAGACCATCCTGGGTCTGCTGCCGGAGACGGCGACCACCAGCGGCGCCGTCGTCCTCACGGGGCGCGACGGCACGACGACGGACGTCGTCTCCGTCTCCGCGGCGAAGCTGCGCCAGGTGCGCGGCGTCGACGTGGCGATGGTGTTCCAGGAGCCCTCCAGCGTGCTCAACCCCGTGTACACCGTGGGGTGGCAGATCGCCGAGGGCATCCGCGCGCACGGCGACGTGTCGAAGAAGGAGGCGCGGCGGCGGGCGATCGAGGTGCTCGGCACGGTCGGCATCCCCGACCCGGAGCACCGCGTGGACCACTACCCGCACCAGTTCTCGGGCGGGCAGAAGCAGCGCATCGTCATCGCGATGGCGCTGGTGCTGGGCCCGGGCCTCATCGTCGCCGACGAGCCCACGACGGCCCTCGACGTCACCGTGCAGGCCGAGATCCTCGACCTGCTGCGCCACCTGCGTGACGAGACCGGCACCGCCATCGTGCTCATCACGCACAACATGGGCGTGGTGGCCGACCTGGCCGACCGCGTCGCCGTCATGTACCAGGGCAAGGTCGTGGAGCAGGCCACGGCCCGCGACCTGTTCGCCGACCCGCAGGCCGACTACACGAAGGCCCTGCTCAAGGCCGTCCCGCGTGTCGGGGAGGGCACGGCCCGCGCCGTGGAGCGGGCGGCCACCCGGCCCGAGGGGTGGGAGTCCACCGAGCCGGTGGTGCGGGCCGACGGCCTCACCATCACCTACCCGGGCCGGTTCCGGCAGCCGGCGTTCACCGCGGTCGACGACGTGTCGCTCGCGATCCGCCCCGGCGAGGTGCTGGGGCTCGTGGGGGAGTCGGGCTCCGGCAAGACGACGATCGCCCGCGCGATCGCCGGCCTCACGCCCGTCAGCGGCGGCTCGCTGCGCGTGCTGGGCACCGAGATGCACGGGGCACGCGGGCGGGACCTCAAGGCGATGCGGCCGCGCCTCGGGTTCGTCTTCCAGGACCCGGCCACGTCGTTCAACCCGCTGCTGACCATCGCCGAGTGCGTGGCCGAGCCGCTGGTCGTGCACGGGCGGGCACGCAACCCGGAGGCGGCCCGCGCCCGCGTGGACGAGCTGCTCGAGGCGGTGCAGCTGCCGCGCAGCTACGGCGACCGCTTCCCGCACGAGCTGTCCGGCGGGCAGCGGCAGCGCGCGTCGCTGGCCCGCGGCCTGGCCCTCGACCCGGAGCTGCTGATCGCGGACGAGCCGACGTCGGCGCTCGACGTGTCCGTACAGGCCCGGGTGCTGGAGCTCTTCGCCGAGCTGCAGAAGGAGCTCGGCTTCGCGTGCCTCTTCGTGTCGCACGACCTGGCCGTCGTCGACCTGCTGGCGGACCGCATCGCGGTGCTCTACCGCGGGCACCTGGTCGAGGAGGGCACGGGCGAGCAGGTGCTCGGCCACCCGCGGGAGGACTACACCAAGCAGCTCCTCGCGTCGCTGCCGGTGCCGGACCCCGCCGCGCAGGCGGAGCACCGCGCCGGCCTGCACGCGCTGCGGCAGGCCTGAGTGGGGGTCCTGTTCCTGGTCGTGCCCGCGGCCATGGCCCTGGTCGGTCTGTGGATGATCATCGGTGCGGTGCCCGCGTACTCCGACGTCGGCATGCTGGACCGTTGGGACACGGACGTGCGGGTGCTCTACGACCCGGAGCGGCCGGAACGGTTCATCGCGCCGAAGAGCGCCCGCATGGGCACCGGCGCGGCCGTCGCTCGCATCGTGTTCGCGCTGGTGTTCCTCGCGTTCGTCGCGGGCTTCGTCGTGCTCTGGCAGGGCCTGATGTCCTCCGGGCCGACCGGCTTCTGACGGGCCGGGCCCCGGGGTGCCTTCGGCGCCCGAGGACTCTGTCGTAGGCCGGCCGCGACCAGCAGAGCGCCGGCGACGTCCGCGGGCCCGACGTGCCCGAGCCCGAGCGCGACCGTCGTGAGCAGCGCGCCGACCGGCACGAGCCCGGCGAAGAGGCCCGCGCGGTCGGGGCCGAGGCGGCCCAGCGCGTCGTACCAGAGGAAGAAGGCGGCCGCGGTGACCACCGCGCCGAGGTAGACGAAGGCGGCCGCCTCGCCCAGGGTGGGCAGGCGCAGCGCGGCGGGGCCGTCCAGGGCGAGGCCGGCCACGAGGAGCAGCGGCGCGGCCAGCGCGGCCGGGTAGGCCGCGACCCGCAGGGGGCCGAGCCGGGGCAGCAGGGGGACGGCGAGCAGGGAGAAGGCGACCTCCCCGGCGAGGGCGCCCAGGGACAGCAGCAGGCCGGTCAGGCTGCCCGATCCCAGCCCGGCGGCGACGGCCGTGCCGAGCGCGACCACGACGGCGGCCGTGACCGTGCGCGCGGCGGGGCGCCGACGCTCCAGCAGCGGGCCCACGAGGGCCAGGACGACGGGCACCCCGCCGACGACGGCGCCGATCATCGCGGGACCGGCGTGCCGGGTCGCCTCGACCAGGCACAGGTTGAAGCCGGCGAGCCCGGTGGCGGCGAGCGCGACCAGCAGCAGCACGTCACGCGCCGTCAGCCGGACCCGGGGCAGGCGGCGGTGGTGCACGACGGCGAGCAGGATGACGGCGGCGAGCGCGTAGCGCAGCGCCTGCCCGGTCAGGACCGGGTAGCCGGCGGTCGTGGCGGACACAGCCGTCGAGGTACCGACCAGGAGCATCGCCGCCGCGGCACCGGCCGAGGCGGTGCCCGCCCCGCTCACGCGGCGGCCTCCGGCGTCGACGTGCCGGCGGCGGGGACGGCGGACGGGGTGCCGGACGGGGTGCCGGACGGGGACAGGACGGAGCGGGTGACGCGCTCGGCGAGGGCCGCGACCAGGGCGCGCGGCCGCCGCGGGGTCAGGTGCGCGGCCAGGGTGTTGCCGAGGCCGGGGGCGACGTAGCCGCGGTCGCGGTCCAGCGCGCGCAGCGCGGCGCGGACGACGGGCCCCGGGGTGGTCATGGCGCCGGTGACGGCGGCCCTGCGGGTGCCGATGGTGTCGAAGAAGCCGGTCTCGACCGGGCCGGGGCACAGCGTGAGGACGCGGACGCCGCGCCGCCGGTACTCCTGCCGCAGCGCCAGGCCGAAGTTGAGCACGAACGCCTTGGCGGCGCCGTACACGGCGAAGTACGGGTCGGGCTGGAAGGCGGCGTTCGAGGCGACGTTGACGACCGCGCCGCCGCCGCGGGCCAGCATCCCGGGCAGGAGCTCGTGGGTGAGGTCGACGAGGGCGACCACGTTGACCATCAGCTGGTCGTGGTCGCGTGCCCCGTCGATCTCCTCGAAGCGGCCGCAGGTGCCGAAGCCCGCGTTGTTGACCAGCAGGTCCACCTCCAGCCCGCGGGCGGCGACCTCCGCGGCCACGCGGCGGGCGGCGTCCGGCTCGGCGAGGTCCTGGACCAGCACGTGGGCGGCGACGCCGTGCGCGGCACCGACGCGCTCGGCGACGGCGGCGAGCCGGTCGCCGGACCGGGCCACCAGGACGACGTCGTGCCCGCGGGCGGCGAGCTGCTCGGCGAACTCCGCGCCGAGTCTGGACGACGCTCCTGTGATGAGGGCGGTGCTGCGCATGGTCTCTCCTTCAGCGGACGACAACTGGATGTGAGCGTAGCGCCTTCACCATCAACTGCAACAGAGGTGATGCAATTAAGTCAGATTGAGCGTCGGTCAAGTATCGTGTGCGCGTGCAGCTGACGCGGAGGGGAGCGATGGGTGAGGTGGCAGGCCGACCGCTGCGAGCGGACGCGGAGCGCAGCGTCCGAGCGATCCTCGAGGCCGCGGAGCGGGTGCTCGTCGACGACCCGGCCGCCTCCCTGGAGCAGATCGCCGCGGCGGCGGGCGTGGCCCGCACGACCGTCCACCGGCGGTTCGCCAGCCGGCAGGCGTTGATCGACGCCCTCGCGGCCTCCGCGGTCCGGCAGCTCGCCCGCGCGGTGGACGACGGGCGGCCCGACACGGCCCCGCCCCTGGTAGCGATGCACCGGATCACGGCCGACGTGCTCCAGGTCAAGGGCGCCTGGGCGTTCGCCCTGGGGCTCCCGGCGGACCCGGACAGCGAGACCGCCGAGCTCCAGCGGGAGGTCGACCGGCGCTGCGTCGTCGTGCTGGAACGAGCCCGCGCCGAGGGCCTCCTCGCCCAGGACGCCGACCTCGACTGGGTGCGCCGCGTCTACTACGCCCTCATCGGGGAGTCGTTGCGCGACGGTGCCGACGGTGCCGACGGTGCCGACCCGGACGCGCTCGCCGCCCGGGTCGTCGAGACCCTGCTGCACGGCGCGGGCCCGCGGGGCTGAGTCGGCCTCAGAGGCCGAGCGCCGCCTTCCACGCCTCCGGCAGGAGGGCGTAGCCGACGAACGCGACGACGTCGAGCACGGTGTGCGCCACCACGAGCGGCAGCGCGCGGTGCCGCCCCCACCGGCTGGTGTAGAACCACGAGAACACGACGCCCATCACGACGTTGCCGATGAACGGCCCGATGCCCTGGTACAGGTGGTAAGAGCCGCGCAGCAGCGAGCTCCACACGACGAACCAGAGGCGCGACCAGCCGAGGTCGCGCGTGCGCTCGTTCAGGTACGCGACGGCGACGACCTCCTCCAGCAGCCCGTTCTGCAGGGCGGCGAGGACGAGCACGGGCACCGTCCACCAGAGTGCGTTCAGGGCGCTGGCCTGCACCTGGACGGTGATGCCGAGGACGCGCCCGAGCGCGTAGAACGCCAGCCCTGGGATGCCGATGGCCGCTGCGAGGCCGAACCCCCAGGCGACGTCGCGCCCCGGCCGTGCGCCGTCGAGCCCCCAGTCGAGGCCGATCCGGCGTCGCGTGCCCGTCCATGTGGCCGACGCCCGTCCGCTCAGCAGGTAGAGCGCCAGCGCGACAGGCACCAGCGCGAAGAAGATCCCCAGCAGCTGGTAGGTGAGGTCGAGCAGCGAACGGTCGGACTGGCTGGCGTTGAGCGTGGCGGACTGCTCGGCGAGCGGGGTCGAGGCGGTGAGCCTCGCGATGATGTTGACCAGCGCGTACACGCCGCTCTGGCCGAGGCTGAGCCCGAGCACGATCCAGATCTCGGCGGTGGTGCGGCGCCGGGCCGTCGGCGTGGTGGCCGGGGCCACGGGGGAGCGGAGCGCGGGCGAGGGGGCGGCGGTCACGGGCCCAGGGTAGGACCCGCCCGCCCCCCGGTCGTGGGGGGGGGGGTATTTGGTGGGTTGTGGGGGGGGGGGGGGGGGGGACGGGGGAGACCCACCCAGAA
>NZ_JBHUWC010000100.1:0-14262 GCF_042670225.1 Isoptericola sp. NPDC057191
TCGTCACCCGCGGCACCCCTCCGACGTGTGGCGGCTGCTGGCCGCCCGGTGTCGCCCGGTCGCTACTTGTTCTTCGTGGTCCGGGAGGTCTTGGCGGCCCCGGCGGCCTTGCGCGCGGCGGCCTTCTCCGTGGTGGCGCCCGCCGTCGACAGCTCACCGCCCGCGCTCTCGAGGTGGGCGCGGACGAACCAGTGGAACAGCTCGAGCTCGTGCAGGTGGCCGATGAGGAGGTCGTTGGTGACGTCGTCGAGCTCCTCGGTGTCCTTCGCGGCCTTGCGGTGCGCGGTGATGACGCCCTCGTAGACCTCGTCGAGCGCCCCGAGGTGCTCGATCGCCGAGGCGCGGCGCAGCGAGTAGTCGTCCCAGGCCCGTGCCGCGACGAGCGCGCCCGGGGTGCCGACCGGGGAGACGCCCAGGGTGGCGATGCGCTCGGCGACGGCGTCGGTCATGGCGCGCACCGCGTCGACCTGGGGGTCGAGCATCTCGTGGACGGCGATGAAGTGCGGCCCGACGACGTTCCAGTGCACGTGCTTGAGGGTGAGGTGGAGGTCGGTCAGGGAGTTGAGGCGCTCCTGCAGGATGGCCGCCACCTCGGCACCCTGGGCGGGGGTGAGGGAGGGAACGGTGTAGCGGGGGGTGCTGTCGGCCATCGGAAGTTTCTCCGTCCTCGTCGCGGGTGCGCGCGGGTCTCAGCGCGCCTCGCCATCGTCGCGCCGCACGCCGGTCCACGCGAGCGCAGCCAGAGCGGCCACGCCGAGGGCCACCAGCCAGGCGACAGGGCGGCCGGCGAGCGCCCATGCCACGCCGGCGAGGGCGAGGCTGGTGCCGAGGAGCGCGGCGTCGCGCGCGAGAGTCCGGCGCAGGGCGGCGAGCTCGACGCGGTCGATTCCGGCGAGGACGCGTGCCCACCAGCCGAGCCGGGTCACGACGTACCCGAGGGGTGCGAGCCACAGCACCGCGGGGTCGAACGGGGCCGCGGTCGAGCCGAGGAGCAGCAACGCCGCTGTGACGACCGCGACGTGCGCGGGGGCGGGGCCGGGGCGGAGGGCGCCCCAGGTGGCGAGGACGACGGCGACGACGGTGTAGAGGTCGGTGAGCAGGGTGGTGCGGGCGCCTGCGCCGACGACCAGCGTGAGCACGGCGACGGGGAAGGCGGCGCGCAGGGTCCAGCCGGGGAGAGCGGGCCCGGTGCCGACGCCGACGACGGGGAGGGGGCGTCCGGTGCCGCGGCGGGCCTGCCACCAGGCGCGCACGGGTGCGAGCGGGCTGGTCATCGGGTGCCCACGCCGCTGCGGTGGCGCTCGGCGGCCCGGACGAGGGCTTCGAGCCGGAGGGTCGCGTCCTGGCGTGCGTCGCCTGCCCAGCGCACGACCGGCGCTCCTGCGGCGGCGGCTCGCCGGAGCCGGTCGTCCCGTTCGGCCCGGGTGACCCGCCAGGCGAGGCGCATGTGCTCCTCGCGGGCGCCGCGGACGTTGGGGAGGGTGTCCACGAGCACGACGGGGTGGCCGCCGGCTACCCAGGCGCGCAGGAGCTCGACGGGTTCGTCGTCGAGGACGGTGCTGAACAGGTAGACGATGGCGTCGGCGGGGACCTGCGGTGCGCGCAGGCGACGCTGCGGGGTGCCGCGGGGGCTGCTCAGCGCGAGGGCGTGCAGGACGCGGCGCAGGTGTCGGCGGCCCGCGGCCGGGGGGAGGGGGCGTCGGCGGCGGCCGAGGTCGTCGACGCCGACGCGGTCGCCGCCGGTGATGAGCGCGTTCGCGACCGACGCGGCCGCGTGCCGGGCGAGGTCGAGGGAGGTGGGTTCGTCCACGCGGAGCGGGCCGGTGCCGCGCCAGGTGCGCAGGTCGGGGCCGACGTCGTCGCGGGAGTCGACGACGAGGACGGCCGTGGCCTCGGCCGTCGCGTAGGTGCGGCGCACGTAGAGGGTGTCCAGGTGGGGGGAGCGGCGGGCGGTGGTGCGCCAGTCGATGCGGCGCAGCCGGTCGCCGGGCGTGAACGGGTGCACGTCGCGCAGCTCGTTCCCGTCACCGAGGCGGCGGGAGGTGTGCGGGCCGGTGAGGCCGCGCAGGCGCCGTGGGACGGGGACCCGGCCCAGCGGCAGGGCGGTGGGCAGCACGAGCCGGTCGGGGGCGGTGACCGAGACGGGGTCCTCGGCTGTCCCGCCGCCTGCGCCGTAGCCGCGGGCGTCGACGTGGAACGTGCGCTGGGGACCGGTGCGGACGGTGCGCAGGGTGAGGGCGAGCTCGCGCGGGGTCGCGGCGACGACGACCCCGGTCGGGCGGTGCCCGGGGGCGTAGACCCTGGCGTGCAGGAGCTCGGCTTCGTCGGGTGGGTCGAGGTGCAGGGTCGCGCGCAGCTCGCCCGGGGCGGCGGGACCTCCCGCGGGCTCGATCGTCACGGTGGTCACCGTGGTCAGGGCGGGCTGCGCCGTGGTGCGGCGTGCACGGGGCCGGCCGGCCCACAGCGCGGCGAGCAGCGGTGCGACGCCGAGCAGGGCGACGTCGGCGCGGCCGACGAGCAGCCCCAGCCCGAGGACGAGCGTCCCGGCACCGATGCCGGCTGCGGCCTGGGGGCCCCGCCGCCACACGGCGCCGGTCACCTCTCCCGGCCGACGGTGGCGGGGCCCGGCACGGAGGCGAGGAGCTCTGTCACGACGTCCTCCGCACGGACGGCGGACGCCCATGCGGTGGGGGTGAGGGTGAGGCGGTGGGCCAGGACGGGTACGGCGACGCGCTTGACGTCCTCGGGCAGGACGAAGTCGCGCCCGTCGAGCACGGCGACCGCGCGGGCGAGGAGCAGGAGGTTCTGGGAGCCGCGGGGGGAGGCGCCGACCTCGAGTGCTGGGTGCCGCCGGGTGGCGGCGGCGAGGTCGACGCAGTAGCCCGCCACGTCGGCGTCGACCTCGGTGGTCTCGACGCCGGCCTGCATGGCGAGCACGGTGGCGGCGTCGACGACCGGACGGACGGGCGCGGCCTCCTGGCGTCGTGCCACGCGGCGCAGGAGCACGTCCTGCTCCTGGGCGCGGTCCGGGTACCCGACGGCGAGGCGGACCATGAACCGGTCCAGCTGCGCCTCGGGCAGGGGGTAGGTGCCCTCGTACTCCACGGGGTTGGAGGTGGCCATCACGTGGAAGGGGCGCGGCAGCGGCCGGCTCGCGCCGTCGACGGAGACCTGACGTTCGGCCATCGCCTCGAGCAGCGCGGACTGCGTCTTGGGGGGTGTGCGGTTGATCTCGTCGGCGAGGAAGAGGCCGGTGAACACGGGCCCGGGGCGGAAGACGAAGCTGCGCGTGGCCGGGTCGAAGACGGACGAGCCGGTGATGTCGCTGGGCAGCAGGTCGGGGGTGCACTGCAGGCGGGCGAAGTCGAGCCCGAGCGCCGCGGCCAGCGACCGGGCCGCGAGGGTCTTGCCCAGGCCGGGCACGTCCTCGAACAGCACGTGCCCGCCGGCCAGCACCGTGGCGAGGGCGAGCTCGAGCGAGTCCCGCATCCCGACGACGGCGGTGCCGACCTCGTCCAGGACACGACGCCCCGCGGCGGCGACGTCGGCGACGGGGAGCGGTCGGGCGGCGAGGTCGACGTGCGGCTCGACGTGCGGCTCGATGGGTGGCTCGGTGGGCGGCTCGACGGTCATGGGCGGGGCCTTCCTGCAGGGCTGACGGGCGGTTCGGGGCTGACCGGGCTGGTGGTGCGGGGTGTGGCGGACGGGTGCGCGACGGCGGGAGCGTGGAGCGTCTCGACCGCGTCGAGCCACCGGTGCACCTCCTCCCGGGTGACCTGCCGCCGGGACGTCAGGCCGGAGACGACGTCGCTCCCGAGGAGGCGCGCCGCCGTGTCCCGACCTTCGCCGGTCGAGAGGTCCACGCCGGCGGCGGACAGTCGTGCGGTCGCGAGCTCGCGGACCCGCTGCAGCACCCGCTCGCCGACCGCGCCGCTGCGCGTGAACGTCGCCCAGCCCAGCTCGCTGACGTCGTTGCGGGCGCCCTCGCGCTCGTCCGCGGGGGGATCGGGCCACGGCGTCTCGTCGCCGTCGTCGAGCCGGCGCCACAGCACGACGGCGGCTGTGACCACGACGACCAGGAGCGCCGCGTGGAGCAGGTCGAGCGCCCCCGTGACGGTGAGGACGGCGGTGGCCGCGAGCGCCGGGAGGGCGACGGTGAGCAGCGTGCGTGCGGGGCCGGTCATGCGTCGGGGGCCGCGGTGGGTGCGGTGGGGTCGAGGGCGCGGGCGATGTGGGACAGGGCGGTGCGTGCGGCGTGGACGTCGTCGGGGCCGACGGGGCGGTCGGTGAAGCGGGCGTGCTGGTACAGGCGGCGGAGGGTGTCGACGTCGGTGGGGGGCACGGTGCGGCCGTCGTGGCGCTGGGTGGTGAGGAGGTGTGCGGTGAACTCGGTCGCGGTCTGGGCGGGTGTGCGGGTGGTGCCGTGCGTGGCGGCGGTGTCTTCGAGGGCGACCCAGGCGGCGACGACGGCGTCGTGCGGGGTGGCGGCCTGGTCGACGTGGGCGAGGGCGGTGGCGACGGCGTCCTGGAGCTGGGTCAGGGACAGGTCGGTGGGGGTGCCGGTGGTGGGGGTGCCGGGGGCGAGGGGGTCGGGGTCGTCGTCGTCGGGGTCGGGGAGGGCGCGCAGGATGCGGCGGGTGAGGACGACCAGGAGGTAGGCGAGGAAGAGTGCTCCGGCGATGCTGAGTGCGACGACGAGCCAGGTGATGACGTCGAAGCTGGCTTGGGGGCGGTCGCTGGGCAGGAGGTCGCCGGGTCGGCGGTCGACGACGGGGTCGCTGGCGGTGGGTGCCGGCAGGACGAGGTCGGGGACGCGGGCGCGCCAGGGGGTGGCGGTGGCGGCGCCGAGGACGACGAGGGCGACGAGGAGCGTGACCGTGAGGGGTCGGGTGGCGGGTCTGCGGGGTGGCCTCGTCGGTGGGGCTGCCATGGGGGTGACGTTATCGGGTGGTGCTGGGGGGTGGGGTGTCCTGGTGGGTGAGGCGGGTGGCGTGCATCCCGGCGACGGCGGCGGTGACGAAGGAGGCGGGGTCGCCGTCGAGTCGGCGTCCCATGGTGGACAGGCGCGCGGGGCTGGTGCGGAGCGTGTCGAGCAGGGCGGTGTCGGCGGGGATGTCGACGAGGTGGTGGCGGGGGGTGAGGGTGGTGGCCTGCTCGTGGACCTGGCGGGTGAGGTCGGGGCCCCAGGCGGGGAGGTTCTCGAGGTCGTCGGTGGGGTGGGGCACGGGGATGTCGGCGGCTGCGAGCGCCACGCGGCCGTAGGCGGTGAGGCTGTGGTGGGAGATGCCGCGGTGCCGGTCGCGGGGGTCGGCGCCGGAGACGCGCAGGGAGGCGACGGGCCGGCCGCGGAGGGTGGCGGCGGCGTTGACGGCTTCTCCTGCGGCGACGCCGGAGAAGCCCCATCGGGTGCCGGTGCCGAGGTTGCCGGGTCCTTGGGCGACGACGACGAGGTCGGCGTCGCAGACGTGGCGGGCGGCGAGGAGGCCGGTGTGCACGGTGACGGCTTCGAGGTCGCCGCCGAAGGCTTGGCCGACGGTGATGGTGGCGGTGAGCCAGCCGGTCTCGCGCAGGGTGGCGACGGTGCGGGAGAAGGCGGCGGGCAGGGCGCCGCCGTCGGTCATGACGTAGGCGATGCGGGGGTGGGGGCGGCCGGCGAGGTCGGCGGCGTGGCGTGCTCCGGCGGCGATGGCGGGCAGGGCGGAGTGCAGGTCGGCGACGACGACGGGGAGGTCGGCGAGGTCGTCGGCGTCGCGGAGGGTGTCGTGGTGGTCGGACTCTTGCTCGTCGACGCCGAGGACCATGGCCTGCAGGGGGGTGTAGCGCGCTTTGACGAGGTGTCCGGGGCCGGGGGGCGGGTCGGTGGGCAGGGTGGTGGGGCTGGTGCCGGCGGGGCCGGCGGGGCCGACGACGAGGGCGTAGCCGCCGGTGCCGAGCCCGCGGGCGAGGGCGGAGACGTTGAGCAGGAGGCGGTCGCCGACGTCGGGGTCGCCGACGAGGGTGGTGTAGGCGAGGCCGCGTACCTCGCCGGGGGCGGTGGTGAGGTCGCGGGCGGGCAGGGGGGTGTCGAGGCGCAGGGTGACCTCGCGTGCTCCGGTCCAGGTGGCGCCTCGGGCGGTGACGGTGCCGGTGCGCCAGGTGACGTGCCCGGTCGGGGTGTCGTGGGGGGCGTCCTGGGGGGCGTCGGGCTGGGGCGGGTGCGGCGCTGTCGTCACCCGTCCGAGGCTACCGGCGACTAGGTTGGTCCCGATGCCTGCGAACCCTGTGGACCCGGCCTCCGGCCTGCCGGCTGCCGCGCCTTCTGACCCTGCGCCGTCGTCGCGGGGGACCCCGCCTGCCGAGCGGCTGCTGAACCTGGTGATCGCGCTGGTGAACACGAGCGCGTCGATGACGAAGCAGCAGGTGCGTGCGGGGGTGGCGGGGTACGGGGACGCGCCGTCGACGGAGGCGTTCGAGCGGATGTTCGAGCGGGACAAGGACACGTTGCGAGCGCTGGGGATCCCGATCGTCACGGTGGACGCGGGCGGGCACAGCGACGAGGTCGGGTACCGGATCGACAACGACGCGTACGCGCTGGGTGCGGTGGACCTCACGCCTGCGGAGCTGGGCGTGGTGGCGCTGGCGGCGCAGCTGTGGTCGGACAAGACGTTGCGCACGGACATGTCGCGGGCGATGACGAAGCTGCGGGCGGCGGGTGCGGGCGAGGTCGCGGCGGACGCGGTGGCGGGTCTGGCGCCGCGGGTGCGGGCGGCGGGGGATGCGTACGTGCCGTTGCTGGAGGCGGTCTCGGAGCGGCGCGACGTGTCGTTCCGGTACCGGGCGGCGAGCACGGGGCAGGAGCTGACGCGGCACGTCGAGCCGTGGCGGATCGCGGCGCGCGGCAGCGGCTGGTACCTGGTGGGCTTCGACCGGGCGCGGGGCGCGGCGCGGGTGTTCCGCCTCTCGCGCATCTCGGGCCGGGTGCGGGTGGGGTCGCAGCCTGGTGCGTTCGACGTGCCGGAGGAGGTCGACGTGGACGCGATGCTGGGGGAGCGGGTCGGGGTGCTGCAGCGGGCGGTGCTGGCCGTGGTGGCGGAACGGGCGCAGGCGTTGCGGGCCCGTGCGCTGCCGGCGGGCGAGGGCTCGGGCGGGGAGGCGCGCGCGGACGGCAGGGACGTGGTCGAGGTGGAGTTCCGCAGCCTGTCGGCGTTCGCGGACGAGGTGGCCGGGTACGGGGCGGCGGTCGTGGTCCTGGAGCCCGCCGGCCTGCGTGCGGACGTGCTGCGCCGGTTGACGGCGGCGGCGACGCTCGGCACCGAGCACCCCGAGCACGACACCGGGAACGACGCCGAGCACCACACCGGGCACCACACCCGGGACGACGCCGGCAACGACACCGCGGAGGAGGGGACGGATGGCTGAGCGCGCGGACGACCGGCTGGTGCGGCTGCTGGGCCTGGTCGCGTTCCTCGACGGGGCGGGACCGGTGCGGGTCGAGGAGCTCGCGGACCGGTTCGGCGTGACGCCCGGGCAGGTGCGCGAGGACGTCGACGCCCTGTGGGTCTCGGGCACCCCCGGGTACATGCCGGACGACCTCATCGACTTCGACGCCTACTCGCTGGAGGACGGCGTGGTGTCCCTGACGCAGGCGCGCGGCATGACCCGCCCGCTGCGCCTCGGCACCCGCGAGGCGGTCGCCCTGGTCGCGGCGCTGCGCGCCATGCACGCCTCGCCCGCGGTGCAGGCCGACCGCCGCCGCGCCGCCGTCGTCGCGTCCGCGCTGGACAAGCTCACGGCCGCGACCGGCGAGGCCGCAGGAGCCGTCGACGTCCAGCTCGAGGGCGAGGGCGACCCGCAGGTCGTGGCCGCCGTCACGACCGCGCTCGCCGAGGGCCGCCGCCTGCACCTGCGGTACGTGAACGCCGCGGACGTGACGTCCGAGCGCGACGTCGACCCGCTGCGGCTGCTCACCCAGGACGGCGCGATGTACCTCCTGGGGTGGTGCCTGCGCGTGTCCGGGCGCCGCACCTTCCGGGTGGACCGCATCCTCGCGGCCGACGTCCTGGACGAGCCCGCCGCGCAGCACGACGTCGCGGTCGCGGGCGACCTGGGCGCGGACGTGTGGGCGTCCGTCGCGCACCGCGGCGCCCCCGAGGCGACGCTGCGGCTCGCGTCCTCGGCCCGGTGGGTCGCCGAGGAGGTGCCGGCAGAGTCGGTGCGCGACCTGCCCGACGGCACCGTCGAGGTGCGGCTGCGGGTGACGAACCCGGCATGGCTGCGCCGCCTGCTGCTCGCGAACGCGCCCGACGTCGTCGCCGCCGACCCGGCCGACGTCGCCCGCGACGTCGCGCAGGCCGCCCGCGACGCCCTCGACGCCTACGCCACCACCACCAGCACCGCCAGCACCGCCAGCACCGACATCGAGGCCGCGCGGGCGACGCCGGTACCGGACGACGCACCCGGGACCGTAGGCTGACCGGCATGTGGGGCTGGATCTGGGCCGGGCTGGTCGTGGGCACGCTCGTCGGCGCGTTCCTCGTGGGACGACACCTGTGGCGTGCCGGGACGCGGACGCTGCGCGAGGCGTCCCGCGCCGGGGAGCTGCTCGGCGCCGCCTCCGACCGGATGGCGACCGCGGTCGCCCAGGCCGAGGCACACCGCGCCGACACCTCCCCGACGCTGTTCGACGACCCCGTCGTCCTGCGGGAGCGGGTCGCCGAGCAGCGCCGTCGCCGCGCCGAGCGGGCCGCCGCCCGACGCGCACGCCAGCAGGTCACGGCGCAGGGCTGGGGCACCGAGCGCTGGCTGCGGCGCCGCACCGCCGAGAAGGCGGCACAGGGCGCCGCCCGCCGCCCGCGCACCACCTCCCGATGACCTGCGTGTGACGCTCGACACCCAGCACTCCCAGGACCCACTAGGGTTGACCACGACAGACCGCTCACGGGCGGACGAGAACGAGGAGCCATTCTCATGGGCATGCTCAAGCCCTGGCACATCATCGTGCTGGTGATCGTGATCCTGCTGCTGTTCGGGGCGCGCAGGCTCCCTGACCTGGCGCGCAGCGTCGGCCAGTCGCTGAAGATCTTCAAGTCCGAGGTCAAGGACCTCACGGACGACGGCAAGCTCAACGACTCCAACGAGCCGCCGGCCGACCCCACGGCACAGACGCCGACCAGGCCGGTCGCCGGCAGCGCCACCCCGCCCACGGCCGCACCGCCCGCAGCGGGCGCCGGCCAGGAGCACATCCCGGGTCTGATCGACCCGAACCACCCGCGGGGGTAGTCGGTGCCCGGAGACACCCGGGACCCCGAGGGGCGCATGCCCCTGCGCGAGCACCTGCTGGAGCTGCGCAAGCGGCTCTTCCTCGCCGCCTGCGGGCTCGTGGTCGGTGCCGTGGCCGGATGGGTCCTGTACGAACCGCTGCTGTCCGCGCTGCAGGCACCACTCGCCGTCGCCGCGCAGGAACAGGGCAAGACGATCGCGCTCAACTTCACGGGCATGGCCTCGGCCCTCGACATGAAGATCAAGGTCGCGCTGTTCCTGGGCGTGATCGTGTCCTGCCCGTGGTGGCTGTACCAGCTGTGGGCGTTCATCACACCCGGGCTCACCCGCAAGGAGAAGGGGTACGCGTACGGGTTCCTCGGCGCGGCCGTCCCCCTCTTCCTGGGTGGCGCCGCCCTGGCGTGGTGGGTGCTGCCGCACGCCGTGGACATCCTCGCGGGCTTCGTCCCCGAGGGCGCGACGAACTTCACCGACGCGCAGGGGTACCTCAGCTTCGTGATGCGCCTCGTCCTCGCGTTCGGGATCGCGTTCGTCTCGCCGGTCTTCCTGGTCGGGCTCAACATGGCCGGCGTGCTGCGGCACGAGGCCCTCGCCAAGGGATGGCGGTGGGCCGTGCTCATCGCGTTCGTGTTCGCTGCGGTGATGACCCCCACCCCGGACGCCCTCACGATGATCTTCGTCGCAGCCCCGATCTGCGTGCTGTACTTCGGCGCCCTCGGGCTGTGCGTCCTGCACGACCGGCGCGTCGACAAGCGCAGGGTCGCCCCCGCTGTCTGAGGCACCACCGCCCGCGACGACCTCCCGCCGCCTGGGCGTGGTCGTCAACCCCACAGCCGGCAAGGGACGGGCCGCGAGCGCCGGCACCGGCGTCCTGGAAGGGCTGCGGCGCGCCGGGCACGACGTCGTCGACCTGTCCGGGCCCGACGCGGGCACGGCGCTGGGACGTGCCCGCGCCGCCGTCGCGCCCACCGACCGGTCCGCGGGCCTCGACGCGCTCGTCGTGGTGGGCGGCGACGGCATGGTCCACCTCGGCGCCCAGGCCGTCGCCGGCACCGGCGTCCCGCTCGGTGTCGTGCCCGTGGGCACCGGCAACGACTTCGCCGCCACCCTCGGCCTGCCCGTGCGCGACCCCGCGGCCGCCGGCCTCGCCCTGTGCCGGGCGCTGGACGCCGGCGCCGCCGGACGGCGCGCCGTGGACGCCGCGTTCGTCACCGGCCCTGGCGTGCCCACGGGTGGACGTTGGGTCGCGGGCGCCGTGTCCGCAGGGCTCGACGCCGCCGTGAACGCCCGCGCCAACCTGCTGCGCCACCCGCGCGGCAGCGCCCGCTACACCGTCGCCGCGCTCCTGGAGCTGGTGCGCTACCGGCCGTGGTCCTACCGGCTCACGTTCGAGGGCGTCGTCGACGCCGGTGCGCACGCCGCTGACCTGGCCACCCGCCGGCGGGCCGCCGGGCGTCCTACGTCCCGGCCCCGGCCGGGCGACGCGCTGCGCCTGTGCCCCGGCCCCGCAGGCACCGTGACCTGGACGGGACGTGCCGCGCTCGTCACCGCCGCCAACGGCCCCCAGATCGGCGGCGGGATCCGCGTCGCCCCGGCGGCGGCCGTCGACGACGGCCTGCTCGACGTGCTCGTCGCCACCGACCTGTCCCGCCCCGGCGCGGCCGCCGTGTTCCCCAGCATGTTCACCGGCGGGCACGTGCACCGGCGCAAGGTGCACGTCGTGCGGACGCGGGCCCTCACCATCGAGCCCGGGCCCGACGCGCACGCCGACGGGGAACGCGCCCTGCCGGTGGCGCACGCCGACGGCGAGCGCCTGGGACCCCTGCCCCTGCGTGTCGAGGTGCGTTCCCGCGCCCTCCAGGTGCTCGTCGCGCCCCGCTGACGTCCGCCTCGGACGAGGACCCGCACGAGGACCCGCACGACGCCCCGCACGACGCCCCGCACGACGGGACGTCGGGTGCGACGCCTAGGCTGACGCCATGACCGCCCACCCCCGCCCCGACGCCGACCAGGACGTCCTCAGCCCGGCCGAGCGGTACGCCGCCTCGCGGGCCCGCAGCGCACGTGACCGGGCCGACGCCGAGGGCGAGCTGCGCCGCTTCCGCCAGGTCGTCGGCTTCGAGCTCGACCCGTTCCAGGTCGACGCGTGCGTCGCCCTGGAGGAGGGTCGCGGAGTCCTCGTCGCGGCCCCCACCGGAGCGGGCAAGACGGTGGTGGGGGAGTTCGCCGTCCACCTCGCGCTCGTCCAGGGCGGCAAGGCGTTCTACACCACGCCCATCAAGGCGCTGAGCAACCAGAAGTACACCGACCTCGTCGCGCGGCACGGGGCGGCGAACGTGGGCCTGCTCACGGGTGACACGTCGATCAACGCCGGCGCCCCCGTGGTGGTGATGACCACCGAGGTGCTGCGCAACATGCTGTACGCGGGCTCCTCGGCGCTCGACGGGCTCGCGTACGTCGTCATGGACGAGGTGCACTACCTCGCGGACCGGTTCCGCGGGCCGGTGTGGGAAGAGGTGATCATCCACCTGCCCGACCACGTGCAGCTGGTCTCCCTCTCGGCGACGGTGTCGAACGCGGAGGAGTTCGGCGACTGGCTCGCCACCGTGCGCGGCGACACGGCCGTGGTGGTCAGCGAGCGCCGGCCGGTGCCGCTGTGGCAGCACGTGGTGGTGTCGGCGCCGGAGCCGCGTGGTGGTGTGCCGCGGCTGATGGACCTGTACGCGGGTCACGTGGACCCGACCGACCCGGGTACGAATCCGCCGATCAACCCGGACCTGCAGGCCATGTTCCGCGTCTCGGCGCGCGCGGAAGGGTCGGGCGGGCACCGGGGGCGCGGGGACCGTGGCTACCGGGGCCGGGGCGGGCGGCAGGGCTCGGGCCCGGTGCCGCACCGGCGCACGCCCCCGAGGTTCGCCGTCGTGGACTCGCTGGACGCGGACGCGCTGCTCCCGGCGATCTACTTCATCTTCTCCCGTGCCGGGTGCGACGGGGCGGTGCAGCAGTGCCTGCGCGCGGGTCTGCGGCTCACGGACGCGGCGGAGGAGGCGGAGATCCGGCGTGTCGTGGAGGAGCGCACGGCGACGATCCCGACCGAGGACCTGGACGTGCTGGGGTACTGGGAGTGGGCCCAGGCGTTGTCGCGGGGGGTGGCGGCGCACCACGCGGGCATGCTCCCGGTGTTCAAGGAGACGGTGGAGGTGCTGTTCTCCCGCGGGCTGGTGAAGGTCGTGTTCGCGACCGAGACGCTCGCGCTGGGCATCAACATGCCTGCCCGCTCGGTCGTGCTGGAGAAGCTGGTCAAGTGGGACGGCACGGCTCACCAGCCGGTGACGCCGGGGGAGTACACGCAGCTGACGGGTCGTGCGGGGCGGCGGGGGATCGACGTCGAGGGGCACGCGGTGGTCGTGGACCACACGGGGCTGGACCCGGTGGCGCTGGCCGGTCTGGCGTCCAAGCGGCTGTACCCGCTGCGCTCCAGCTTCCGCCCGACGTACAACATGGCGGTCAACCTCGTGGGGCAGGTGGGCCGGGAGCGGGCACGTGACGTCCTGGAGACCAGCTTCGCGCAGTTCCAGGCCGACCGGGGCGTGGTGGGCCTGGCGAAGCAGGCGCAGGCGCACGCGGAGGCCATGGAGGGGTACGCGACGGCGATGGCGTGCGACCGTGGCGACTTCGCGCAGTACATGGGGCTGCGGGTCGCGATCAAGGATCGCGAGAAAGAGCTGTCGCGCGCGGCGACGGGTGCCCGTCGTGCGGACGCGGTGGCGTCGTTCGAGGCGTTGCGGCGCGGGGACGTGGTGGAGGTGCCCTCGGGTCGGCGGCGCGGCTACGTCGTCGTGCTGGACCCGGGGCGCGACGAGCGCAGCTTCGACGGCCCGCGTCCCACGGTGCTCACGCAGGAGCGGCAGGTCAAGAAGCTGACGCTGGCGGACGCTCCCGAGGGGGTGCAGGTCGTCACGACGGTCCGCATCCCGAAGTCGTTCAACCAGCGGCGCCCGGACCAGCGTCGCGACCTGGCGTCGAGCATGCGCAACGCGCTGGGTGCCTTCTCCGGGGACGCGGGCACCGGCCGTCACCCCGGCCAGCACCCGGGAAAGCACGGCGGTGCGTCGTCGGGCGGTCGCCCGGGCCGGCGGTCGGACGCGGCGTCCGACGGCGAGCTGCAGCGGCTGCGTGCTGCGCTGCGGGCGCACCCGTGCCACGGCTGCCCGGACCGGGACGACCACGCCCGGTGGGCGGAGCGCTGGGAGCGGCTGCGGCACGAGCACGAACAGCTGGTGCGGCGCGTGGAGGGGCGTACGGGGTCGATCGCGCGGACCTTCGACCGCACGTGCGACGTGCTGGAACGCCTGGGCTACCTCGCGCCGTCCGCGGGCGAGGACGGCACGACGGCGCTCGGGGTGACGCAGGACGGGCGCTGGCTCGGGCGGCTGTACGCCGAGGACGACCTGCTGCTCGCCGAGTGCCTGCGCCGCGGCATCTGGGACGAGCTGGACGCCCCGGGGCTCGCTGCGGCCGTCTCGACCGTCGTGTACTCGGGGCGCCGTGAGGAGGCGGCGGAGCCGTTCGTGCCGGGTGGCCCGCACGGTCGTCTCGCCCAGGTGCTGGACGCGACGACGCGCACCTGGTCGGAGGTCACCGACCTGGAGGCTGCGCACCGGCTGGAGGCGACCGGGCCCCTGGACCTGGGGCTGGTGGCGCCGGTGCACCGGTGGGCGTCGGGCAGGAACCTGGACGCGGTGCTGCGCGGCACGGACGTGGCCGCGGGCGACTTCGTGCGCTGGTGCAAGCAGGTCCTCGACGTGCTGGACCAGCTGGCGAAGGCGGCCCCGCGTCCCGCCCTGCGGGCCACGGCCCGCAAGGCGCAGACCGCGGTGCTGCGCGGCGTCGTCGCCTACTCCAGCGTGTGACCGACTGAGCGCGCGCGGGTGGGCTCACGCCCACCCCCGCGTAGTTAGACGAACCCGTCTGCGATCTGCGCGGGTCGGCGGTGGGCCGGTG
>NZ_JBHUWC010000101.1:0-14245 GCF_042670225.1 Isoptericola sp. NPDC057191
GGGTCGGGCGGCGGGCCTTCGTCCGTCCCAGGGTCGGGGCACGGCCGGCGGCTCCGCCACGGCGACCGTGGTGCTCGTCACGACCGCGCCGCGGGATTAGGTTCTCAATAACGAATCGGTTACGGTCGTGTGTCCCGCAGGCGAGCCGCACCGTTCAGGTGTACGGGCCGCGACGGGAAGACCGCCGGATCGGTGGGTCGGTACTCGGCGCCTCAGGGCGCGGAGGCCGGGAGCGAGGCGCGACCGCGCCGCCCCGGTGCGTGACGGGTCGTCGAGGCCCGCCCTCGACGACCGTGCCCGGACAGCACGACGACTGGACTCTCGTGACCCGCACCCCTCAGACCTCTCCTGTGCCCGCCGTGCCGGCCCCCGAGCCTGCGGCGCCGGCCACGACCGCCCCGACTCATCGCCGCCGCTGGCCTCTCGTGGCCGCCGCGACTGCTGCCGCGGTCGCCGTCGCCGGCGGGGCCGTCGCCTACGCCGACGCCCGCAAGACCGTGACGCTCGACGTCGACGGCGCCGTGCGCACCGTCACCTCCTACTCCGGCTCCGTCGACGACCTGCTGACGTCGCAGGGCGTCGTCGTCGGCGACCGCGACCTCGTGACTCCCGCCGCGGGCGACGAGCTCGAGGACGGCGCCGACATCGTGGTCCGCTCCGGCAAGGAGCTCACGCTCCAGGTGGACGGCAAGCAGGACGACGTGTGGGTCACCGCGCTCGACGCGGACGAGGCGCTGGACACCCTCACCGCCCGGGGTGGCGACGTGCGGATCGTCGCGTCCCGCTCGGGCGACCGCGCCACGCTGCCCGTGGACGTCGACACCGACGGCCCGGTGGCCGTCGTGCACGACGGCACCACGGACGTCGTCGAGGGCGCGGACGACGTCGCGGGCGTGCTGCACCAGGCCGACGTCGACCTCGGCGCCAAGGACCGCGTGCAGGTGACCGGCACCGCCAACCCCGACGTGAAGAAGGGCGTGACGGCCGCGGTCGCGAAGCAGGAGAAGCAGGAGAAGCAGGCCGGCAAGGCCACCGCGACGACCGAGGAGGTCGCCTCGACCGAGCAGGCCGCGGACGCCCCCGCCACGCCGCAGGTGGCCGTCGTCGTCCAGCGCGTCGAGACCAAGAAGGTCACGACCACGAAGGCGATCGCCCACGGCACCAGGACCAAGACGTCGGACGACCGGTACTCCGACCTCGACGCCAAGGTCGCGAAGCAGGGCAAGGACGGCGAGCGCACGATCGTCCGCCAGGTCACCACGGTCGACGGCAAGGTCGTCAAGAAGACCAAGCTCTCCGACAAGGTCACCGCCAAGCCCGTGACCCGCGTGCTGGTGAAGGGCACGAAGGAGCGTCCGGAGGAGCCGGCGGCTGCCACGACCACGACGTTCTCGGGCTCGACCCGGTCGATCGGCCAGCAGATGGCCGCGGCCCGCGGGTGGTCCGGCTCGGAGTGGACGTGCCTCGAGTCGCTGTGGACCAAGGAGTCGGGCTGGAGCGCCTCGGCGTCCAACCCGTCGTCCGGCGCCTACGGCATCCCGCAGGCGCTGCCCGGCTCGAAGATGGTGTCGGCCGGCTCGGACTGGCAGACCAACCCCGCCACGCAGATCGAGTGGGGCCTCGGCTACATCGCCGACGTGTACGGCACGCCGTGCGGCGCCTGGGGCCACTCGGAGTCGGTCGGCTGGTACTGAGACCCGGGTCGGCTTC
This sequence comes from Isoptericola sp. NPDC057191, assembly GCF_042670225.1. NCBI lineage: Bacteria > Bacillati > Actinomycetota > Actinomycetes > Micrococcales > Promicromonosporaceae > Isoptericola > Isoptericola sp. NPDC057191. Next base: position 1,711 of record NZ_JBHUWC010000101.1, read on the forward strand.
GCTCGGCTTCGGTCGGCGTCGGCCGGCTTCGGCCGGCTTCGACCGGCTTCGACCGGCTTCGACCGGCACGGTGCGTGCCGCCGAATAGACTCGGCCCCATGACCCACACCCCTGGCGCCCTGCTCGGCCCTGCGGAGATCCGCGAGCTGGCAGGGCGCCTCGGCGTGCGCCCCACCAAGACGCTCGGGCAGAACTTCGTGCACGACGGCGGCACGGTCCGCAAGATCGTGCGCGCCGCTGGGCTGACGCCGGGGGAGCGGGTCGTCGAGATCGGACCGGGCCTGGGGTCCCTGACGCTCGGGCTGCTCGAGGCGGGCGCGTCCGTCGTCGCCGTCGAGATCGACCGGGTGCTCGCGGGGCAGATCACCGAGACGGTGCGGCGGCACGCTCCCGACGCGGACTTCGAGGTGGTCCCCGCCGACGCCCTCGAGGTGACGGAGCTGCCGGGCGAGCCGCCGACCGCGCTCGTCGCGAACCTGCCGTACAACGTCGCCGTGCCGGTGCTGCTCACCTTCCTCCAGCGGTTCCCGACCCTGGAGCGCGTCCTCGTGATGGTGCAGGCGGAGGTCGCGGACCGGCTCGCCGCCGGGCCGGGGTCGCGCACCTACGGCGTGCCGTCGGTGAAGGCGGCCTGGTACGCGGACACGCGCCGGTCGCTCAACGTCAGCCGGCACGTGTTCTGGCCCGAGCCCAACGTGGACTCCGCGCTCGTGTGGCTGGAGCGTCGTGACCCGCCGGTCACGACCGCCACCCGCGAGCAGGTGTTCGCCGTCGTCGACGCCGCGTTCGCGCAGCGGCGCAAGACGCTGCGCGCCGCCCTGTCGGGCACGTTCGGCTCGGGCGCCGCCGCCGAGGAGGCGCTGCGCGCCGCGGGCGTCGACCCCGGGCTGCGGGGGGAGCGCCTCGGCGTGGAGGACTTCGCGCGGATCGCCGAGCAGCTTCCGGTCGCTGCTGGCACGGTGGACGCGTGACGCACCTCGCTGCCGCTCCGTCGCCGTCGGTCCGCGTGCGCGCGCCGGGGAAGGTGAACCTGTCGCTGCGTGTCGGCGCGGTGCAGGACGACGGGTACCACCCGCTGGCGACGATCTTCCAGGCCGTGGCGCTCTACGAGGAGGTCACCGCCACCCAGGTGCCCGAGGGCGCCGGCGTGACGATCACCGTGGACGGTCCCCAGGCCGACCGGGTGCCGGTGGACGAGTCGAACCTCGCCTGGCGGGCGGCGGTGGCCCTGGCTCAACGGGTCGGGGCGACGCCGGACGTGGCGCTGCACCTGGCCAAGGGGGTCCCGGTGGCCGGCGGCATGGCGGGCGGCTCGGCCGACGCCGCCGCGACGCTCGTCGCGTGCGACGCGCTGTGGCAGACCGGCATGAGCCGCCACGACCTGGCGGCGATCGCCGCCGAGCTCGGCTCCGACGTCCCCTTCGCCCTCCTCGGGCACACCGCCGTCGGCACCGGCCGGGGACACCTGCTGACGCCGGCGATGACGCGCGGCGAGTTCCACTGGGTGTTCGCCACCCAGGAGGAGGGGCTGTCCACGCCCGCCGTGTACGGTCGCTTCGACGAGCTCGCGGACGACGACGGCAGCGCGCCGGCCGACCCGAGCCTCGCGGAGGACAACGGGCTCATGCAGGCGCTGCGCGCCGGTGACGCGCACGCCCTCGGGCGCGCGCTCCACAACGACCTCGAACCTGCCGCGCTGTCCCTCCGGCCTGAGCTGGAGCGCACGCTCGCCGTCGCCCGGGACGCAGGCGCGCTCGGCACGCTCGTGTCCGGGTCCGGGCCCACCGTGGCGGCGCTCGCCCGGTCGCGCCAGCACGCGCTCGCCGTCGCCGCGTCCTGGACGGCCGAGGGTGCCGCCGACGCCGTCTGGTGCACCTCCGGCCCCGCGCAGGGCGCCCGCCTCCTGCCCTGACCGCCGACCGGTCCCGCGCGAGCCACCGCGAGGTAGTTCAGGTCTCCGCGAGGTAGTTCAAATCACCGCGAGGTAGTTCTGTGGGCGGCGAGGTAGTGCAGCGAGCGGTGAGGTAGTCGGGCTCACCGTGAGATAGGCCCACCGCGAGGTAGTTGAGACCTCCGCGAGGTAGTGCGGGGAGCGGTGAAGTAGTTGGGACCTTCGCGAGGTAGTCCTGCGGGCGGTGAGGTAGTTCAGGTCTCCGCGAGGTAGTTCGCGTCCCGCGCGACGCGGACTACCTCGCGGAGGTCTCAACTACCTCGCGGGGATCTCAACTACCTCGCGGGGACCTGAACTACCTCGCGGGGACCTGAACTACCTCGCGGAGATCTCAACTACCTCGCGGTGGGGCCTACTACCTCGCGGTGGGCGCTGCTACCTCGCGGAGATCTCAATTACCTCGTGGGGACCTGGACTACCTCGCGGTCAGAGGTGCTTGGACAGCCAGGCCAGCGTCGGGGCGAAGCGGTAGCCCTGGCCGCCCTCGTGCCGGTTGTAGGGGTAGACGTCGATCGCCTTGTCCGGGGTGGTGTCACCGTGCGCGCCCCACTGGTTGTAGGCGGCGTAGACGGTCGACGGCGGGCACACGTCGTCCCGCAGAGCCGTGGAGAACAGACCGGCGGCGCGGGCGCGGCGGGCGAACGAGACGCCGTCCAGGTAGGAGAACGTGCGCCAGACGGCGTCCTCGTGCTCCCGGTGCACCGACAGGTACTGCGTGATCTCCGCGTACGGGAACGCGTCCGAGATCTGCACGGCGCGGCGGTAGTGGCACAGGAACGGCACGTTGGGGGCCGCGGCCGCGACGTCCGGCACGAGGCCCGCGACGGCGATCGCGATGCCGCCGCCCTGGCTCGTGCCGGTGACGGCCACGCGCGCCGGGTCGATGCCGGCGACCTGGCGGACGGCGTCCACGGCCCGCACGCCGTCGGTGAAGACGCGCCGGTAGTAGTGGTCGTGCGGGTCGAGCACGCCGCGCGTCATGAAGCCGGGGGAGGCGGGGCCGCTGCCCACCGGGTCGGGGGTGTCGCCGCCGTGGCCCCAGCCCGAGCCCTGGCCGCGGGTGTCCATGACGAGGTGCGCGTACCCCGCCGCCGCGACGCCCAGGTGGTCGTGCGCGAGGCCGCGGCCGCCGCCGTACCCGACGAACTCGACGACGGCCGGCAGGGGGCCGTCGGTGGCGGCGTCGTGGCGTGCGGGCCGGGTCAGCCACGCCTTGACCGGCTGGCCACCGAAGCCGGGGAAGGTCACGTCGTCCACGACGAGCTCCGTCAGCCCGGTGTCCACGCGCTCCAGCACGGGCGCGTCGTCGTGCGCGCGGCTCTCGGCCAGGGTCCGCGACCAGAACTCGTCGAAGTCGGCGGGCTCGTCGATCAGGGGGACGTACGCCTCGAGCTCGGGCACGGGCAGGTCGAACTGCGCCATCGGGTTCCTCCGGACTTCCTGCGGCACTGCGGTGTCGGAGTGCACTGTAGTGGCCCGGACGGCGACCACGGAGAACGCTTCCCCGCGCCGGACGTCTACGCTGCAACCGTCGGACGGACGAGGTGAGGGACACGGTGCGTCGCGGGACCAATCTGCCGCGGGTGGGCGACTTCAACCAGATGGTGGTGCTCGACCAGGTGCGGCGAGCGCCGGACGGGACGAGCCGCAGCGAGCTCGCCGCCGGGACAGGGCTGTCCCTGCAGGCGGTCTCGAACATCGTGGCGCGGCTGATCGCGCACGGCTACGTCGTGGAGGGCGAGCGGCGGTCCACGGGCCGCGGCAAGCCCCGCACGATGCTGTACCTCGACCCTCGGGGCGCGTACGCGCTGGGCACGCACATCGACCCCGTGGTCGTGACCTCGGTGCTGGTGGACCTCGACGGCCGGACCCTGGAGAAGGTCGTGGAGCCCACCCCGGCCGGGCCGGAGGCCGTCGCGGAGGCGGTCGCCGCGGCCACGGACGCGATGCTCCGGCGCGCCGGCGTGGACCGGGAGGCGGTGCTCGGCCTGGGCGTGGCCGCGCCCGGCCCCGTGGACCTGAACGCGGGCACGGTGCTGCGGCCGCCGCTGCTGGACGGCTGGGGCGAGGTGCCCGTGCGGGACCTCCTGGCGGCCGCGACCGGCTTCGACGTCGTGCTCGACAAGGACGTGTCGGCGGCGATGGTCGCCGAGCTGTGGCGCGGCAACCGGATGCAGCGCGGCACGTCGTTGTTCTTCTACTCGGGCTTCGGCGTGGCCGTCGCGGTCGCGCACGACGGCGAGCTGCTCACGGGCTCGACGCGGAACGCGGGGGAGGTGGGCCACCTCGTGGTCGACAACGACGGCCCGCTGTGCGGCTGCGGCAGCCGCGGGTGCATCGGGGTCTCCGCGGCGCCCGCCACGCTCGTCGCCGAGGCCGTCGCGAGCGGCGTCCTGCCGCCGGACACCCCGGCGTCCTCGCCCCGCGAGCTCGACGCCGCGCTCACGACGCTGTGCCGGCACGCTGCGGACGGCGACGCCGTCGCGGCGGGGATCCTCGAGGTGTCGGCGCGGCGGGTGGCCCGGGGGATCACGGTCGTGGCGGACCTGATGGACGCCGGGGTGGTGGTGTTCGGCGGGCCGGCGTGGGCGCGCCTGGCCCCGCACTACCTGCCGGTGGTGCGGCGGGAGCTGACCCTGCAGGCGACGTTGCGGGAGGTGCACGCCGTCGAGGTGCTGGGCTCCGCCGTGGGGGACCACGTCGGCGCGGTGGGCGCCGCCAGCCTGGTCCTCGACGGCCTGTTCTCGCCCCGCCCGTCTGACCTCGTCGGCGCGACGCCGCCGGGCGCGGTCGTCCGCTCGTAGCCCGTCCCGCTCGAGTCCCGACAGGTTCCCGCCCGGTTCGCGGGAGATTTCCGGTCGATCCGTGCCACAGGGTGCGCCTGCGCCCTTGACAGCATTAACTCAATTCGCTTGAGTTAATCGCGTCAGCCGGCCCGGCGTCGTCGGGCCACTCATGTGGGCAAAGGAGCACCATGCGACTGGCACGACCCCTCGCCGCGAGCACCGCGGTCACGGCACTCGTCCTCGCCCTCGCAGCCTGCGGCTCGGGGGGCAGTGGCGGCGAAGACGGTGACGCGACGATCAAGATCGCCTACCAGAAGTTCGGCAACTTCACGCAGGCCGACGAGCTGTTCAAGGACGTCAAGGCCGAGTACGAGAAGGAGAACCCCGACGTCACGATCGAGCTCGTGCCGATCGAGGCCAGCCAGAACGACTACTTCACCAAGCTCGCGCTGATGAACCGGGCGCCCGCCACGGCGCCCGACCTCATGTACGAGGACACGTTCATGATCAAGTCCGACGTCGAGGCGGGGTACCTGCTGCCGATGGACGACTACCTCGCCGACTGGAAGGACTGGGGCCAGTTCGTGGACCAGGCCAAGCAGGCCGGCCTGGGCGACGACGGCAAGACGTACGGCGTCCCCATGGGCACCGACACCCGCGGGCTCTGGTTCAACAAGGACGTGCTCGCCAAGGCCGGGCTGCCGGACGACTGGGCACCGAAGTCCTGGGACGAGCTTCTCGAGGCCGCGCGCGCCATCAAGAAGGCCGAGCCGGACGTCATCCCGCTCAACGTCTACTCCGGCAAGCCGATGGGCGAGGGGTCGACGATGCAGGGCTTCGAGATGCTGCTCTACGGCACGGGCGGCACGCTCTACGACACCGACTCCGCGAAGTGGGTGGTCGGGTCGCAGGAGTTCGTGGACTCGCTCGACTTCATCAAGACCATCTACACCGAGGGCCTTGCCCCCACGCCGCAGCAGGCGCTCGACCCGAACGTGGGCAATACGGTCTCGGCGGAGTGGCTGCCCAAGGGCAAGCTGGGCATCTCGCTCGATGGCTCGTGGATGCCGGGCACGTGGCTCAAGGAGGGCACGGCGCCGTGGCCCGAGTGGACGGACGTCATGGGCACCGCCGCCATGCCGACCCAGGACGGCCAGGCGCCCGGCGCGGTCAGCATGTCCGGCGGGTGGACGATGGCGATCGGCGCCGGGTCGAAGAACCCCGACGTGGCGTTCGACGTCCTCACGCACGCCCTCGACAAGGAGAACTCGCTGCGGTTCGCGATCGACAACAGCCAGATCGCGGTGCGCAAGGACGTCGCGGCGGAGCCCTCGTACTCCGAGGCGAACCCGACGGTGCCGTTCTTCTCCGACCTCGTCGGCGTGACGAACTTCCGCCCGGCCACGTCCGACTACGCGCAGATCTCTAACGCGATCCAGGTCGCGATGGAGTCGGTGATGACCGGCCAGAAGTCGCCCGAGGAGGCCGCCGCGACCTACGACAAGGCCGTCGTCTCCCAGGTCGGCGAAGAGAACACGACGAACGGCTGACGACGTGACCGCCCTCGCCCCCGCGCCGTCCGCGGCGCCGGGCGCGGGGCCGTCGACGGTGCGGCGCACTCCGGTGCGCCGCACCGCCGGCCGCCTCGTGCCGCTGCTCCCCGCCGTCGTCCTGCTCGCGCTGTTCATGCTCGGGCCGGTCGTCTGGTCGTTCTACGGCTCGTTCACCAACGCCGCCCTGACGGGCCCGGCCGCCGCCAACCCCGAGTGGGTGGGCCTGGACAACTACGTCCAGCTGCTCGGCGACCCGGACTTCCCGAAGGCGCTGTGGCTCACGGTGCTCTTCGTCATCGCGTCCGCGGTGATCGGGCAGAACGTCGCCGGCCTCGGCCTCGCGATGCTCATGCGCTCCGCCCTCAAGCCCGTCCGCGCGGTCGTCTCGACGCTCGTCGTGACGGCGTGGGTGCTGCCGGAGATCGTCGCCGCGTTCGCCGCCTACGCGTTCTTCCACGCGGACGGCACACTGAACTCCCTGCTCGCCGGCGTCGGGATCGCCGGCCCGGACTGGCTGTTCGACCACCCGATGCTCGCCGTCATCCTCGCGAACGTCTGGCGCGGCACGGCGTTCTCGATGATGGTCTACTCCGCCGCCATCGCGGAGGTGCCGCCCGAGATCACCGAGGCGGCCACCGTCGACGGCGCCAACGGCGTCCAGCGGCTCGTGTGGGTCACGCTGCCCACCATCCGGCGCAGCATCTCCACCAACCTCATGCTCACGACGCTGCAGACCCTCTCGGTGTTCACCCTCATCTACGTGATGACCGGCGGTGGCCCGGGCACCGACAGCTCGACGCTGCCGATCCTCGCCTACCAGGAGGCGTTCAAGTTCGCCCAGGTCGGCTACGGCACCGCGATCGCCACCGTGATGCTGATCATCGGCGCCGTCTTCTCCGTCGTGTACATCCGCAGCCTGAAGCCGGAGGTCGACTGATGGCCCAGACCGTCCCCGCGCCCTCGCCGGTGCCCGACGTCGTCGCCCCGCCCGTGCGACGACGGACCTCCCCGTCCGTCGCCGCGCCCGGGCCCCGCGCCGCCCGTGCCCTGTCGAACGTCGTCCTCCTCGTCGTCGGGCTGTGCTTCCTGCTGCCGCTCGGCTGGATCGTGCTCGCGTCCCTCGACGCGAACGCCACCCTCGCCGTCGGCCTGCCGGAGACGTTCACGCTCGCCAACTTCACCGCCGTCATGACCCCCGAGCAGACGTGGGTGCCGCTGACGAACGCGTTCGTCCTGTCTGCCGGCACCGGCCTCATCACCGTGGTGGCGTCCGTGCTCGCGGCGTACCCCCTGTCGCGCTACCGGATGCGCTTCAACAAGCCGTTCATGTACGCCGTCCTCTTCGGCACCTGCCTGCCGATCACGGCCATGATGGTGCCGGTCTACTCGCTGTTCGTGAAGCTCAACCTGCTCGACTCGCTCCCCGGCACCACGTTCTTCATGGCGGCGACGTCGCTGCCCATGGCGATCTGGATGACGAAGAACTTCATGGACTCCGTGCCGATCTCCCTCGAGGAGGCGGCATGGACCGACGGCGCGTCGGCCATGACGACGCTGCGCACCATCGTCCTGCCGCTCATGCGGCCCGGCATCGCCGTCGTGTTCATCTTCGTGTTCATCCAGGCCTGGGGAAACTTCTTCGTCCCCTTCGTGCTGCTGCTGACCCCCGAGAAGCAGCCGGCAGCCGTGAGCATCTTCGCGTTCTTCGGCCAGTACGGCTCCGTGGCCTACGGCCAGCTCGCGGCGTACTCGATGCTCTACTCCATCCCCGCGGTCGCGCTCTACGTGCTCGTCTCGCGGCTCTCCGGCTCGTCGTTCGCGCTCGCCGGAGCCGTCAAGGGCTGACTCCGCCCTGACCTGTCCCACCGTCCCACCCCTCACCAGGAGCTTGATCCATGCACGACACCACCACCCGCACCACCATGCGTCTCGAGCGCTTCGTGAAGGACTGGCTGGAGCCCGCCGTCCTGCGCGAGACCCGGCCGCTCGACGTCGAGGCGTGGACCGTCGGCGGGGAGCCGGTGCCGTTCGACGAGGCCTCCCGGGCCACGTACGCGCCGTTCGCGATCGGCACCCCTTGGGGGCGCCCGTGGGACACCACCTGGTTCCACGTCACCGGTGCCGTCCCCGCGGGGTGGGCCGGGGACGCCGCGCCCGCGGGCACGCGGGTGGAGCTCGTCGTCGACCTCGGTTTCACGGGCGCCGGCCCCGGCTTCCAGGCCGAGGGCACCGCCTGGACCCCGGACGGCCGGATCATCAAGGCCGTCGAGCCCCGCAACAAGCACGTGCCGCTCGTGGCCGGGCAGGCGCTCGACGCCGACGGTCGCGTCGACCTCTACGTCGAGGCGGCGGCCAACCCCGACGTGCCGGGCGGCGCCTGGACGCGGCCGACGCGGATGGGCGCCTGGGACACGTCCGGCCCCGACCCGATCTACGCGCTGCGCACCATGCACCTCGCGCTCGTCGACGAGACCACCTGGGAGCTGCTCCAGGACGTGCGCGCCCTGCACGGCCTGGTGCGCGTGCTGCCCGGCAGCACGCCGCGCGCGGCCGAGGTGCTGCGGGCGCTGGAGGACATGCTCGACGCCGTCGACCCGGACGACGTGGCCGGCACCGCCGCCGCGGGCCGGGCGGCGCTCGCGGGCGCCCTGGCCAGCCCCGCCGCCGCGTCCGCGCACCGCGTGCACGCCGTCGGGCACGCGCACATCGACTCCGCGTGGCTGTGGCCCACGCGCGAGACCGTGCGCAAGTGCGCGCGCACGTTCTCCAACGTGCTGGCGCTGATGGACGAGGACCCGGACGTGAAGTTCGCGTGCTCGTCGGCGCAGCAGTACTCGTGGGTGCAGGAGCACTACCCCGAGCTGTTCGAGCGGATCCGCGAGCGGGTGCGTGAAGGCCGGTTCGTGCCGGTGGGCGGCATGTGGGTCGAGTCCGACACCAACATGCCCGGCGGCGAGGCGCTGGCGCGCCAGCTCGTGGCCGGCAAGCGGTACTTCATCGAGGAGCTGGGCGTGGAGCCCAAGGAGGTGTGGCTGCCCGACTCCTTCGGCTACACGGCCGCGCTGCCGCAGCTCGCCCGGCTCGCGGGCAGCGACAACTTCCTCACGCAGAAGATCTCGTGGAACGACACGAACACGATGCCGCACCACACCTTCTGGTGGGAGGGCATCGACGGCAGCCGCGTCTTCACGCACTTCCCGCCCGTGGACACGTACAACTCGGACCTGTCGGCCGAGGAGCTGGCGCGCGCCGAGCGCCAGTACGCCGAGAAGGGCCGCGCCAACACGTCGCTCGTGCCGTTCGGGTTCGGCGACGGCGGCGGCGGCCCCACCCGCGAGATGGTGGCCGCCGCGCGCCGCACGCACGACCTCGAGGGGTCCCCGCGCGTCGAGCTGTCCGACTCGCAGGCCTTCTTCGACGCCGCGCGCGCCGAGTACGCCGCCCCGCCCACGTGGACGGGGGAGATGTACCTCGAGTACCACCGCGGCACGTACACCTCGCAGGCCCGGACCAAGCGCGGCAACCGGCGCAGCGAGCACCTGCTGCGCGAGGCCGAGCTGTGGGCCGCCACCGCTGCCGTGCGGACCGGGGCCGAGTACCCGGCCGAGCGGCTCCAGCGGCTGTGGCGCACCGTGCTGCTGCAGCAGTTCCACGACATCCTGCCGGGGTCGTCCATCGCCTGGGTGCACCGCGAGGCGGAGCGCAACTACGCCGAGGTGGCGCGCGAGCTCGAGGAGATCGTGGCCGACGCGCTCCGCGCACTGGTGGGCGACGGGGACCGCCCCGTCGCCGTCAACGCCGGCCCGTTCGCGCGCGACGGCGTCGCGGGGCTCGGTGCCACGGCGCTGGACGCGGCGCGCGGCGCGGGCACGGTGACCCCGGTGTCCGGTCCGGCGGGCGACGCGGACGGCTGGGTGCTGGAGAACGACCTGGTGCGCGTGGTCGTCGACGCCGCCGGGCACGTGGTGTCCGCCGTCGACCGGGCGAGCGGGCGCGAGGCGATCCTGCCCGGCGCGCGCGGGAACCTGCTCCAGCTGCACCGCGACGTCCCCAACGAGTGGGAGGCGTGGGACATCGACGAGCACTACCGCCGCAGCACCACGGACGTCACGGACGTGGCGAAGATCGAGGTCGTCACGACCGACGCCGGCCCGGCGCTGCGTGTGCTGCGCGAGGTCGGTGCGTCGCGCATCGAGCAGGACCTGGCCCTGCCGGTCGACGGCCGGGGGCTGCAGATCACGACGCGCGTCGACTGGCACGAGCGGCAGAAGCTCCTCAAGCTCGCGTTCCCCCTGGACGTGCGGGCCGAGCGCGCGACGTCGGAGATCCAGTTCGGGCACGTGCACCGGCCGACGCACGTCAACACGTCGTGGGACCACGCGCGGTTCGAGACGGTCGCGCACCGGTGGGTGCACGTCGCCGAGCCCGGCTTCGGGGTGGCCGTCGCGAACGACTCCACCTACGGGCACGACATCACGCGCACCCGGGCCGACGACGCGACCGACGCGCAGGGCGCCCGCGGCACCACCGTGCGGCTCTCGCTGCTGCGCGCGCCGATGTTCCCCGACCCCGACGCCGACCAGGGCGAGCACGAGCTGCGCTGCGAGCTCGTCGTCGGGGCCGGCATCGACGACGCCATCCGGGCGGGCTACGCGCTGAACCTGCCCGAGCGCGTCGTCACGGGCGACCACGGCGTGGAGCCGCTGGTCGTCGTGGACGACGACGCCGTCGTCGTCGAGGCCGTCAAGCTCGCCGAGGACGGCAGCGGCGACGTCGTCGTGCGCCTCTACGAGAGCCGCGGCGGCCGCGCGCGCACCCGGTTCACGCCGGGGTTCGCGCACACCGGGGTCGTCGTGACCGACCTGCTGGAGCGGCCGCTGGACGCCGCGCAGCGCGACGGTGACGACGTGCTCCTCGAGCTGTCCCCGTTCCAGGTGGTCACGCTGCGCGTGCGCCGCTGAGACCCGAGCACCCCCGAGCGAAGGAGAGACGATGAGGTTCACCAGAGCAGTCGGTACGGTCGCCGCGCTGGCGTGCGCGCTGGGGGCGGCCGCCGCCGCCCCCGCGTCCGCGGACGTCGACACGGGACGGCACGGCGTCTCGCCGCGCACGCAGGAGGCGCGCGCGGTGGCCAGCTACGAGGCCATGCAGGAGCACCTGTACGCCGACGACGGGTCGTCGCTGTACCTGGAGCACTACCCGAGCAAGGCGGACGACCGGACGTACTCGTTCGAGTGGCCGTTCTCCCAGGCGCACATCGCCACGCTCGACCTCGCGGGCATCCCGGGCCGCACCGGCCGCGGGTTCGCCGACGACCTCGCCGACCGCGGCGTCGGGCAGGAGCGGTTCTGGAACGCCGGCGGCGGCACGACGGGCCTGCCCGGCTACGACTCGTACCCGCGGGCGCCGTACGGCGGCGGCGGCGACATGTTCTACGACGACAACGAGTGGGTGGCGCTCGCCAAGGTGCAGCAGTACCTGGACACGGGCGACGACGCGGCGCTCGACCGGGCCGAGGAGATCTTCGACCTCGTGGCGTCGGGGTGGGACACCGACCCGACCCACCCGGCGCCGGGCGGCGTGTTCTGGACGCAGGCGACGTGGAGCACCGACCGCAACACCGTCTCCACGATGCCGGGCGCACAGCTCGCCGCGCGGCTGTACCTGATCACCGGGGACGCCGACTACCTGCGCTGGGCCGAGCGGATGACGGACTGGACCGACCGCTACCTGCTGGCCCCGGACGGGCTGTACTGGGACAACATCAAGCTCGACGGGTCGATCGACAAGACCCACTGGTCCTACAACCAGGGCGTGCCGGTGGGCACGTACACCCTGCTGTACCAGGCGACGGGCAAGGCGGAGTACCTGCGCAAGGCCGAGGCGATCGCGCAGGCGTCGTACCAGTACTACGTCACCGAGGGCAGGCTCGACGGGCAGCCCATGTTCTTCAACTCCATCTGGTTCAAGAACCTCCTGCTGCTGGAGTCGGTGACCGGCGGGCACACCTACCGGGACGCGATGGCGGCCTACGCGGACGCGCAGTGGCGTGACGTGCGCGACCCCGAGACCGGGCTGTTCCCGGCCGACGGCGAGACCACCGAGCTGCTGGGCCAGGCGGCGATGGTGCAGATCTACGCCACGCTCGCGTGGCCGCGCGGCAAGGCGTCGATCCTGTACTGACGCCGTTGCGTCCTTCGAGGACGCTCTGCCGAGCGCGAGCTGCCGCGCCGTCCGACCGGACG